>DAHWHT010000015.1 GCA_027335515.1 Clostridia bacterium | reverse complement strand
CCGCAACTGCGGCTCGCACGCTTTGACGGCGGCGAACAGCTTCCGATCTTCCATCGTGCAACGATCGTGGTCGGCTCGGACCAAGAGGTCGGTCCGCGGCTCTGCACGCCAGGCGTCAAAGAGCTCAAAGAAGTCGGCCTCACGGTCCATCACGCAGACGATCTTGGTCTGAGGCATCGTGGCGGCGACCGTCGTGCAATCCCGAAGGCCCTCAATCCAGCTGTGGGTCTTCTTCTCCTCGATCGTGATCTCTGCCGGCGTTCTCTTGTCCTCGGCGTCCTTGGCTGCGGGCGCCGTGCACGCCGCGCGCAGCACGCCCAGGGGGAGACCGTCGTCGGTTACCGCCAGCGTGGAATGCAGATGCAGCCCGCGGGTTGTGGCCTTTGTCTGATTCTTGCCGATCAGGCCCAAGTCTTCACACTGCGCCAGACCATTGTAATTCAGATCGGTGCCATCCTGAATGCACAGGACGGTCTTGTGCGCCTGCATGCGCCGCAGCGTTTGCTCCCGATGAGGCAACAGGATGTTCTCCGCGGTGACCGCGGATTCGCCCGTCTCCGGCTGCTCAATGAAGCGATAATGGCCCTTGATCATGGCATCGCTTCCTCGTTCCAGGCCGCAAAAGGCGCGGCCAGGGTTCTCTGCTTGGGCGGCGGCGCTTACGACCAACCGGCGGCTGAGGCGGCGATCGCCCAGGGGGGCGCCGCCGAACTCATACTCCGCCCACTGTTCCCCCTCCAGGCCGGCATCCAAGGACAACGGCCCAAGACCCCGACGCAGCGGTACACCCATGCGCAGCCGGAAGTCGTCCACCAGCGGATAGACATAGATCGCCTTCTTCGTCTCACCGCGGCGCCGGCCCCGCTGCCGGCGGCGTCCGCCTTCGGTACGACCGATCCGTGTCCAGTTGGCCGCCCGATAGCAGGTCCCGGTATGACGACTCTCATCGACGAACGTCTCGACCAGCCAGGGCGCATACCCGTAGCAGCGTTCAAAATCCTGCGGCAGTCGCCTCAGCACGAGACCCAAGACGTGCGAGGCCAGATTGTGACAGTCCACCGACGGCCGAATCAAGTAGCGGCTCAGACCCAGCACACGGTCCAGACGCTCCAAGCGCTGCTCTTGGTTCCAGCCGATCCAGCGGTCGCGATCTTGCAGGTGCAGGGCGGCCGAGGCGAAGGCCGCGCCGCCCAACCACCCGTGCTCCGAGCCGATCAAGTAACGGAGTTGTCGCCCCACCAAAGGCCCCGCGCCGCGGGGATGTTCGGTCTCGAACAACTCGTTCCAGATCCGCAACTGTTCCTCGGTCTCCACCAAGACCAACGTCAGGGAGCGGATCTCTCCAGCCGTAGGGGGGACGCCTGCGGGCGGAGGCACGGCGCTACCCAAGCGGCGCGGCCGGCCCAGCGCCGTCTTGGTGCGCGGTGGCGGCAGCCTGAAGCAGCCCTTCGCCTCCAAGGTTCGAAGCGCCTTCAAACAACCGGTCCGGCGCCGACGCCCCAGAGGGTCGATAAACTCAAACGCCTCGCACAGGCGGTCGGCCAGCTCGGTCCGGTGCATCTCGGGGTCGGAGTCGATCGAGCGGCGCACCGCGTCGACCGCATCGGCCTGCGAAAGCCGCTGGAGGCTGACCCGCTGCGGTGCCATGCTCGCACCGTAGACGCTACAACGCTGCTTGTCAAGCGTTCACTTGTGGGCAAAGGGCAGAGCTAGCGATCCTCGGGGCGCGGCTGGTGGCCCGGACGAGGTAGGGGAATTGGCGTGCACCGCGTGCCGCGGTGTATCGAGGCCACCTTGGGCGGGGAGCCCTTCAGGTGTTCCCCCGCCCAAGGTGATCAACGATGTCGGCGGCCCGTCCTCAGACGGTCACCTTGCCGGCCATGGCGTGGCATTCCTGAGCGCATTTGCGGCAGGCGTCCGCACAGTGCCGGCAGTGATCTTGCGGAAAGCGCTCGCATTCGGAGGCGCAGGCATCACAAACATCTGCGCAGACGCCGCAAAGTTCTTGCGCAAAGCGGCTGCCCCGGCTCATCCACCGTGCGGACGACGCGCACACGTCCGCGCAGTCCCGCAGGGTTTCGATGCAACGCGTGCGTTTGGCCACGTCCGACTCCTGGAGACAGGCCGTCGTGCAGTGCTCGCACGCCTCTTCGCACGCCTGGCAGGCCCGGATGCAAGACTGGTACCTCATGTCCATGACAACGACTCCCCTCGCCGATGATCCGGTTACGGTGTCCGATGACCGCGGACGCAATACCACGTGCGGGGCCGTCTGCGGGACCGTGGGGACGCGCCGCCGGTGCCGTCCCGACGCTGGAAACCGTTGACGCCCGCACGCTGGGTTCAGACGGACCTGTCCCGGTGCCGTTGCCCGCGCAGGTCCGTCGACCACCCTCAGCGCAACAGGTGGGGTGCGGGGTGGCCCGTGTGCGCCATGGCGAGGGGCCGCGAGAGGACCGAGGTCACCCGCAAAGGCCGAAGTGCGGCCGCCGCCGGTAAGACTGTGCCCCTCCCCCGGCCGCATAGGCGTGGGAGCGGGTGGCGGGCGGAGGTGCACTCGTATGTTCCAGCGGTTCGCGCGCATCGCCGTCGCGGGTACGTCTGTCGGCTCCCTCCTGGGCGGTCTTGTCGATCTGCGCTTCTCGGGCCAAGGTCTGGGCACACTGCTGGCGGCGGGGCTGGCCGGTTATGGTGGCATGCGGATACCGTCGGGTGCCGCGGGCAACCGGGAGGAGACGCGCATGTGGGCCATGATGGCGGGCATGGCCGGCGGAGGGCTCGGGGGGGTCGCGGGTGCCACAGCCGCTGCTGCGGCGGTGGCCGTCTTTGGACCTGGTCACCTCCACGCCATGGACTGGAGCATGGTCTTGATGGGGGGCGGCATGGGCGGGATGGTCGGAGCGACCCTCGGCGGCGCCGCGCCGGTGCATACCCGCTCCCGGGTGCATCTGAGCACAAGGATCACGGTCTGGCGCCTGCGCCGCGGCGCATGAGCGGCTTGACATCCGGCATGCCGGGTCATAGGCTTTCGATACCATACCGGGGTATGGCAGGTGACCACGCATTGGAGTCGTCAGCGGGCGCTGAGAGCCGTTACCGCCGCGATAACGCGGACCTCCTGCAGCGCCTGCGGAAGATCGAGGGCCAGGTGCGCGGCGTGCAGCGCATGGTCGAGGAGGACCGCTACTGCGTCGACATCCTGGTGCAGATGGCGGCCATCCGCTCGGCACTGGGCGCCGTCGGGCAGTCCCTGCTGCAGAGCCACGTGCGCGGCTGCGTCGCCGCCGCCCTGCGCAGCGGCGACGGTGAGGCCGCCGTCCGGGAGGTCCTGGAGGTCATCGCCCAGTTCTCGCGCTGAGGGGTGGGTGGCGTGAGCACCACGGAAACCGCGGCCCCAATCGCCAGTGAGGACCGGGGCGGGCCGTCCGTACAGGCGGTCCTGCCCGTTTCCGGCATGACCTGCGCCTCCTGCTCCGCCCGCATCGAGCGCGGCCTGCGCCGCACGGCCGGGGTGCTGGAGGCCAGCGTCAACCTGGCCAGCGAGCGGGCGACGGTCGCCTTCGACCCGTCCCGAGTGGACCTGCCCGCGTTGGTCGGCGGGATCCGCGAACTCGGCTACGACGTACCCGAGGCCACGACCCGCCTGGCCATCGAGGGCATCGTCTGCTCCTCCTGCGTACAGCGCCTAGAGGGAGCGCTCGGGGCCGTGCCGGGGGTCCTGGGCGCCACCGTCAACCTGTCCACGGGCGAGGCACTGGTCCGGCACCCGGCGGGGGTGGTCGATCCGGGGGTCCTGCTCTCCGCCGTCCTTGCCGCGGGCTAC
This sequence comes from Clostridia bacterium, assembly GCA_027335515.1. The sequence continues at coordinate 13,778 of DAHWHT010000015.1, read as the reverse complement.
CGGGCGGTGCCGGTGGAGGAGGGCGGGCAGGACGGCGGCGCGGCGCGCGCCCGGGAGATCCGGCACTGGCGCGACCGCATGCTGCTCGGGGCGGCCCTGTCGCTGCCGCTCCTGGCCGGCATGGCGGCGCGCCTCTGGGCCCCGGGTGGCGCGGCGGCGATGGTGTTGATGAACGGCTGGCTGCAACTGGCGCTGGCGACGCCGGTGCAGTTCGTCGCGGGCTGGACCTTCTACCGCGACTCCTACTTCAACCTGCGCAGCCGAAACGCGAACATGTCCGTGCTGGTGGCCCTGGGCACCTCCGCCGCGTACCTGTACAGCCTGGCGGGGGTGCTGTTCGGCCGCCGGGCCGGCATCACCGGCACGTACTTCGAGACCAGCGCCCTGCTCATCACCCTGGTGCTTTTGGGCAAATATCTGGAGGCCATCGCCAAGGGCCGCACCTCGGCGGCCATCGGCAAGCTCCTTGGGCTGCAGGCCAAGACCGCGCGGATCCTGCGTGACGGAAAACCAGAGGATGTGCCGCTCGCCGCGGTGCAGGTCGGGGATCTGATCATCGTGAGGCCTGGCGAGAAGGTGCCGGTCGACGGTGAGGTGGTGGAGGGCACTTCGGCCGTCGACGAGTCGATGCTGACCGGGGAGAGCCTCCCGGTGGACAAGGCCCTGGGCGACACCGTCGTCGGCGGGAGCCTCAACGACTCCGGCTCGTTCACCTTCCGCGCCACACGCGTCGGCCGGGACACAGTCCTGGCGCAGATCGTGCGGGCCGTGGAGCAGGCCCAGGGGAGCAAGGCGCCGATCCAGCGCATCGCCGACGTCATTTCGAACTACTTCGTCCCCACGGTCATCGGTATCGCCCTGGCGACGTTCCTCGGCTGGTACCTGGGGACGGGGCACTTCACGGCGGCGCTCCTTTCGGCCACCGCCGTCCTGGTCGTCTCCTGCCCCTGCGCCCTCGGCCTCGCGACGCCGACCGCCATCATGGTGGGGACCGGCCGCGGGGCGGAGCACGGCATCCTCTTCCGCGGCGGGGAGCACCTGGAGGCTGCGGGCCGGATCACCGCCGTCGCCTTCGACAAGACGGGGACGATCACTCGCGGCGAGACCGCCGTGACCGACGTGGTCCCGCTCGGCGGGGCGACGCGCGCCGACGTGCTCGGGGCCGCGGCCGCGGTCGAGGGGCGGTCCGAGCACCCGCTCGGCAGGGCGATCGTGCGCGCGGCGGAGGCGGAAGGTCTGACCCTGGCGCCTGTAGAGGACGTGGAGGCCCTGGCCGGGCACGGCATCCGTGCCCGGTTGGGTGGCCGGGCCGTTCTGGTCGGCAACCTCCGGCTGATGTCCCAGGAGGGCGTCGACGCCGCGGCGGCGGAGGAGGCGCGGCAACGTCTTGAGGGGGAGGGCAAGACCGCGGTGCTGGTCGCCGCGGCGGGCCGGATCCTGGGCGTGGTGGGGATCGCGGATACGGTGCGCCCGGAGGCCCGCCAGGCGATCGGCACGCTCCGCGAGATGGGTATCGACGTCTGGATGATCACCGGGGACAATCCGCGCACGGCGGCGGCCATCGCGCGCCAGGCGGGCATCGCGCCCGACCACATCCTGGCTGAGGTGCTGCCCGAGGACAAGGCGGCCAAGATCCGGGAACTGAAACAGGCGGGGGCGCGCGTGGCCATGGTCGGCGACGGGATCAACGACGCCCCGGCGCTGGCCACCGCCGACGTCAGCCTGGCGATGGGGACCGGTACCGACGTGGCCATGGAAACTGCGGACATCACGCTCATGCGCGGCGACCTGCGGGGCGTGGTCGCGGCCATCGACCTCAGTCGCGCCACGCTGGGCAAGATCCGCCAGAACCTGTTCTGGGCCCTCATCTACAACTCCCTCGGGATCCCGATCGCGGCGCTCGGGCACCTCAACCCCATCATCGCCGGCGCGGCGATGGCGATGAGTTCGGTCTCGGTGACGACCAACTCCACTCTGCTGAAGCGCTTTGCCCCCCTCCGCCGTTTCACTGCCGCGGCGGCGGGTGGGGCGGAGGCGCTCCGATGATGAGGGCGCAGGAGGCGGGGCCGCGTGCGCCGCCGGCAGGGTGGCCCGCAGCCGGAACACGCCAAAGGAGGAGTGGGACGCGATGACGACGCGCACGTTCACTGTGCAGGGGATGACCTGCGCGCACTGCCAGGCGGCGGTGACCAAGGCGCTCAAGGGGGTGCCCGGGGTCACCTCGGCCGAGGTCGACCTGCAGCGGAAGCAGGCCAAGGTGGGCTACGACGCGGATAGGGTGAACGCCGATGCGCTCGCGAAGGCGGTCAAGGACGCCGGGTACACCCTGGCGTCCGCGTAAGCCCCGGCGCGGCAGCCTGGGAGCCTGGAGGGGTTGGCCGAGGCGCCCCTCCAGGCGGATCCATGGTCACCGTGCACGCTGTGACACAACACAGGCACCGTCCCTGGGGAAACCGCCCGCACTCCTGGCGACCAGCGGTGCAAAGCGCACCGCCGCGTATCGGGGGACGCTCGACTCGCGAGTGCACGCACGCATCGACTGCGTGCATGCACCACTGAGTGTGTCCCAACCGCCGGGCCATGCTTCGAGGCAGCTTCTCAGCGGCTGCTGGCGGGCGATCAGTGGGGACTTTCACGGAGAAGACAGTACGCCATGCGCACGCGGGTGACGGTATGGTGCGGGGTGATCCTGGCCGTCGCGTGTTCCGCGTGCGGCGGCGGGGTGAGCCGGCAGGAGCCACCGCCCGCACACGTCGTGGTCGGTGACGTTGCACTTACGTCCGTACGGGCTTCCTATTGCTGGTCGCGGGCGGGACACACACGGTGTGTCCACACGCTCGGGCCAATGGCGCTCTTGGAACAGGTCGGAGATCGGCCACCGCTGGTCACGCCCCAAGCCTCGGCGCGCATCGCTTTCGACGCCCCGCCCCTGCCAGATACGGTGCAGGTCGAGGAAATGACAACGACGAGGACGTACGCCGTCCCCCTGGGGAGGGGCGGCGTGCTCGCCCTGCCGGAGATGCCGGGGCTGTATGTGTATCTCGTGCACGCGCGGTGGAAACAGGGTGACGCGTCGTACGCGTTCTGGGTACAGGTTGTCTGAACCGTACCGCTCTTGACGCTACGTTTGCGCTGCCGCTGGCTGTGCGTGGCGTCCGCCGTAGTCCAGGCGGGGTTTCAGTTGGTGGCATGGGCGGGTTCCTGTTCTGGGTGCCGGCCTGGTTGTTCACCATCGCGTCGGCCCTCGCACCTCCTGCGGCATGATCGTTCTCGGCGGCAGGAGCCCAACCGCTGGTGCGGAACGTACGTACGAACACGAGGGGAAGCTGCTGACGGCGGCGACTTGGCGGCCGCCGCCGTCAACGCGGTTGGTCCTTCGGCCTGGAACCTTGACGTTACGCGGAGCCGACTTGGAACGTGCCGAACATCCCCTGCTGGGCGTGCCCCGGCACGGGGCACAGGTACGTGTACTGACCCCCGGCACTGGCCCGGAACGTGATGCTCTCCTCCGGCATGCCCGCCGCGTTGGGATCGCCAAGGGGTCGTGCAACCGCGCCGGGGAACGCAACGGGAGCGCCCATCATGGCCATGTGCGGGAACGGCGGCCGCGCGGGCGTCAGCAGCCATCCGTGCGCCTCGTCGTGGTCCGCGTTGATGAAGCGCACCGTCACGGTCGACCCCGCCGGCACAACGACGGTGGGGTCCGCAAGCCCGGCAATCTGGAACGTCATGTCCCGTCCGGTCGGCGGGCTGCCGAGGACGGCGAACTGCACCGTCTTGGTGGCGAACACCACCCGGTTGGCGGCCCGGTCCACGGTCGCGCCGGCGGGCGCGGCGGCCCCCAGCGACTCGGCTTGGGCCGCGGGGATGCGCGGACCGGGCGCGTTCACCATGGCCGATCCCATGGCCTTGCCCGGATCCGAACCCATCATCCCGCCGCCCATCATCCCACCGAACCCCGTCATACCTGGCATTAGGGCGGCCATGCCACGCCACCCGCCACCGAACATCGGGCCGACCCGCGCACCCCACCAGACCAAGCCCGCGACCCCGAACACGAGAAAGGCGCCACCGATGCCGAACGCCGTCCGCCGGGTCATGGCTGACGCCCCCGGCCTTCCAGGTCCTCCCGCACCCTCAGATACTGCTCGCGGTCGATCTCGCCCCGAGCATACCTGGCGGCCAGTGCCCGCAGCGGGTCCTCGGGGGCACCCGGGCCCACGGGTTGCCGCCGGACCAACGCGTAAACGACAAAGCCGATGCCGGCCAGGACAAGTAGCCAAAAGAGCATCGGGAAGAACCCCCAGGGTCCCGCCATCCCGCCGTAGTATCCCATCACGGCTCATCACACCCCCCCGCACGGCACTGACGCCGTACTGCCTTCGGCCGCACCTTTACAGCATGCCCACCCAGCACCGAGCATGCTCCAACTGCACACTTCTGCAACCAGGGCACATGGCCGGTACCGGCGAGGCCACTCTTCCCATGGCACACCGGCCGCCGGGGTATCAGCCCCAGCGCGTGTTGACCAGTTCGGTGGCTGCGGCAATCAGCAGGTCGGCGGCCCGCCGCACGTCGTGCTGGCTGGTGAACCGTCCCAAGGATAGCCGTACCGCCGTGAGCGCCTCTTCCTCGGCCAGCCCCATGGCCAGCAGGACCCCGGATGGCTCGGTCCGGCCGGCGTGGCAGGCTGAGCCGGTCGAGGCGGCGATGCCGGCAGCGGCCGCCAGCAGGTCCTCGCCTGCGACCCCGGGCACGCCCACGTTCAGCGTGTTGGGCAACCGCCGTTCCGGATGGCCGTGCAGGCTTAGCCCCGGAATGGCTGCCGCCAGCCGCCCCCACAGTTCGTCGCGAAGCCCCCGGAGCCGGTCTTCCCCCTCCTCCAGGTACTCGCGCGCAAGCGCACACGCCCTGCCGAGCCCGACAATCCCGGCGACGTTTTCGGTTCCGGCCCGGCGCCCGCCCTCGTGGCCGGCACCGTGGATGAGCGGTTCCAGCATGAGCCCGGAGCGCACATACAGGGCACCAATCCCTTTGGGGGCATAGAGCTTGTGCCCCGCCACCGCCAGCAGGTCCACGCCGAGATCACGCACCCGCACCGGCACCTTGCCCACGGATTGCGCCGCGTCGGTATGAAAGGCGATCCCACACTCCCGCGCTACGGCCGCGATCTCGGCCACCGGCTGGACCGTGCCCACCTCGTTCTGGGCGTGCATGACGCTGACCAGGATGGTGTCGTCCCGCGAGGCACGCCTCACGTCATCGGGGTCCACGAGGCCGGCCCCGTCCACGGGCAGCACCGTCACGGCGAACCCGTGCCGGCGCTGCAGGTAGCGGCAGGTGTTCAGTACGGCCGGATGCTCCACGGCCGTCGTGACGATGTGCCGCCCCTGGTCCCGCCGGGCGAGGGCCACGCCGCAGATGGCGAGGTTGTCGGCCTCGCTGCCCCCGCCGGTGAAGACGATCTCCTCGGGCTGCGCCCCGAGAAGCTCGGCCACCTGCCGCCGCGCGTGCCCCACCGCTTCGCGCGCGGCCTGGCCGTATGCGTGACCGCTGGAGGGATTGCCGAAGTCCTGTTCCAGGTATGGGCGCATGGCGGCGAAGACGGCCGGATCGACGGGGGTGGTGGCGTTGTAATCGAGATAGATGGGTCGCTCCGAGGGCATCCAGACCCCTCCTCCACGTGTATGGATCGGGCACCGCCGGTCAGGGCACCACCTCAATGGATCCGGCGGGCCCCACCAGCACCTCCCCGATGGCCGCTGCGTCCACCCCGCCCGCGGCCAGAGCGGCGAGCAGGGTCTCCGCACGCTCACCGGGTACGGAGATTAGCAGCCCACCCGAGGTCTGCGCGTCACAGAGCATGGTTCGGGCATCGGCCGGCACCGACGCGTGCCAACGGACCAGGTCGCGGAGCAGCCGGTAGTTGTTTCGGGTGCCGTTCGAGACCGCGCCGTCGCGCAGGAGATCCCAGGCCTCCGCCAGGACCGGCACGCGTCCGAGCGTCACGCTGGCGGCGACCCCGCTCTGCCGGGCCATGTCATGGAGGTGGCCGAGCAGGCCGAACCCGGTGACGTCGGTGCAGGCGCTGACGCCCACCGTCTGCATCGCCTCGGCGGCCGAGCGGTTGAGCCGCCCCATGACGGCCAATACTCGGTCTTCCACCCCTGCGCCCGCCCGGCCCTGCACGAGCGCCGTGGTCAGCACGCCGATGCCGAGGGGCTTGGTGAGCACCAGGCGATCGCCCGGACGCGCGCCCGACTTGCGCACGATGCGCGCGGGGTCGGCCACGCCGGTCACGACCATGCCGTACTTGGGTGTCGGGTCGTCGAGGGAATGCCCGCCGACGATCGGCACCCCGGCCTCGGCCGCCTTGGCGCCCCCGCCCTGCATGATCGCCTCCAGGATGCCGAGGGGCAGCATCCGCACCGGGAACGCCACCACGTTGAGCGCGAAGAGCGGCACCGCGCCCATGGCGTAGATGTCGCTCAGGGCGTTGGCCGCCGCCACCGCACCGAAGGCGCGCGGGTCGTCCAGGACCGGCGTGATGACGTCCACCGTCTGCACCACCGCGAGATCCTCCCGCAGGCGGAACACGGAGGCATCCTCGCCCACACCGGCGAGCACGCGGGGGTTGTCGACCGCCGGCAATCGCCGGAGCACCTCGTAGAGGTCCTGCGGTCCCACCTTGCAGGCGCAGCCGGAGCCTGGGGAATAGGCCGTCAGCCGCAGGACACCGTCCACCGCCGCCACCACCCCGCCGCATCATAGCGCATGCCAGGTATAATCAACATGCAGGCATCCCATCCTCCACATGCGAAATGCGCATCGCGCCGATGCGGGAATGGAACGGGGGCGGCGGGCGTGGTCCGAGAGGAAGCCGTACAGGGGATGGACCTTGGTGCCCTGCAGGCCTTTTACCAGGTCGCCCGCACGGGCAGCTTCTCGCGCGCCGCCGGCGTGCTCCACCGCAGCCAGCCCGCCGTCTCCCGGCAGGTGCAGGGCCTGGAGGCCGCCCTGGGTTTCCCGCTCTTCGCCGAGCGCCGCGTGCACGTGGCGCTCAACGAGGCCGGACGCGCGCTGTACGCCTATGCCGAGCGCATCCTGCGCCTCTGCGGCGAGGCGGTCCAGACCATGGACGAGATCCGGAGCCTCGACCGGGGGCGCGTCCGCCTGGCGGCGGGCACCACGCCCGGCGGGTACATCCTGCCCGCGATCCTCGCCGGCTTCACGCGGCGCCACCCGGGGATCGAGGTGCACCTCGCCGTCTCGCGGAGCGCCGAGGTGGCCCGGCAGGTGGGCGTTGGCGATGCGGACATCGGCGTCCTGTCGGAGGACATGGCCGGTCGGGATTTCTTCGTCCAGCCCTTCGTCAAGGACGACATGTGGCTGGTCGCCCCGCCCGGCCACCGCCTGGCGCAGCGCGGGGCCTCGGCCGGCGACCTGGCGCAGGAGACGTTCCTGCTGCGGGAGGACGGCTCCGGAAGCCGGCGGGCGGTCGAAGCCTACCTGCGGCGCGCCGAGTTGCGCCCCGGTCGGAGCCTCACCCTGGGTTGCTCGGAGGGGATCAAGCGCGGCGTGGCCGCCGGGATGGGGATCGCCTTCCTCTCCCGGTTCGTGGTGGCCGACGAGGTATCGCGCGGCGCGCTCGCCGTCGTCTCGGGGCACGCGATCGCCCGGCTGCTCCATCTGGCGGTTCCCCGGGAAGCCCGCATGTCCCCCGCCGTCGCCGCGCTGCGCGCCTTTCTCCAGCAGGCTGTCTCACAAAATGCAGAAAACACATAGCACGCCCACCATATCTGTATTGGACGCATGCCTCCTTGCGCCTTACCCTGCGAAGCACGTAGTGAGGACGGCGGAGCGTCCGGACGCAGCCGCCCATTCTGGGGGTTGGTGCTGTGAAACTCGGCGTGGTCGTCGGCAGCAGCGACGCGGAGACCGCCTGGAACGCCTTTCGCTTCGCCATCCAGGCGATAGACGTCGGGCATGCGGTCCGGGTGTTCCTGCTCGGGGCGGGCGTGGAGTGCCAGGATGTGCGGCAGGGTGCGTACGACGTCCCCGAGCGGATGCGGGCCTTTGTGGACCGGGGCGGGGAACTGCTCGCCTGCGGGACCTGCCTGCGCGCCCGCCGGATGGAGGCGACTGACTTCTGTCCCGTATCGACGATGCAGGATCTGGTCGACCTGACCACCTGGTCGGACCGCATGCTCACGTTCTGAGCTGAGCCAGTCGCGGAAGGGGGATCCCGTCATGGATCGGCGGACCGTGCTGGTGCTCGGCGGCGGCGTGGGCGGGCTCGTCGCCGCCGGCATCCTGCGCCGGGATCTCGACCCGGAGGATCGCGTGGTGCTGGTGGAGCGATCCGGTCTCCACACCTTCTCACCCTCCCTCCTCTGGTTGATGGTCGGCAACCGCACGAAGGACCAGGTGGCGCGGGACCTTGGGCCGTCGTTGGAGCGCCGCGGCATCGAATTCCGCCGCGGGGAGGTCACCGAGATCGACCCGGAACGGCGGCGGGTGGTGGTCGCCGGGGAGGAACTGACGGGCGACGCCCTCGTGGTCTCCCTGGGCGCCGCGCTCGTCCCGGAACGCGTGCCGGGTCTCGCCGAAGCCGGAGGCAATTTCTACACCGTCGACGGGGCCCGTCAGGTCCACGACCAGGTTTCAGGGCTCAAGGCGGGCCGCGTGGCCGTCGTCGTGGCGGATGTCCCGTTCAAGTGCCCAGCCGCGCCGTATGAGGCCGCCATGCTCCTGGAAGGGCTGCTGAGGCGTCGCCGGGTCCGCGACCAGGCGACGGTGACCGTGTACGCGGCCGAGCCCGCGCCCATGGGGGTGGCCGGACCGGCCGTCTCTCAGGGCGTGGTGGAGTTCGTGCGCCAACGCGGCATCGAGTACCGCCCCAGCATGAAACTGGCCCGCGTCGACCTCCCGGCCAAGCGCCTCCACTTCGATACCGGTGCCGCCGCGGAGTTCGATGTCCTGGCGGTGGTGCCCCCGCACGCGGCCCCGGAGGCGGTGCGCAACTCCCCTCTCGCGGGGCCGGGCGGCTGGATCCCGATTGACCCCACCACCTGCGAGACCCGCTTCGAGAACGTCTTCGCCATCGGCGACGTGACGACGGTGCCGCTGAAGCTCGGCAAGCCGCTGCCGAAGGCGGGCGTCTTCGCCCACGGGCAGGCCGAGGCCGTGGCCCACACCCTGGCGGCCCGACTGCGCGGGCGCGGCCGGGAGCAGAAGTTCGATGGTCACGGGGAGTGCTTCATCGAGATGAGCGGCGGCGTGGCCGGCTTCGCCCGCGGCAACTTCTATGCCGAGCCGGCGCCCCAGGTTCAGATGTACCGGGCCGGACGGCACTGGCATGCGGCAAAAGTAGCGTTTGAGCGCAACTGGTGGCACACCTGGTTCTGACGACGCCAAGCCGGGGGCCGTGTCAGCCGCCCTTCGCCTGGTACCATCCGGCGGCATCGGCCGATGTCACACCATCGGCGCCGGGTGGCCCCGACCCTCTATAGCGTTCGTGGTGTCCCGGGATCAGCGCGCAGGGTCTAGGAGAACGGCGACCGGGCAGCGCGCATTGCGCAGGACCTGCTCGACGGTGCGCCCGCAGTACAGTTCTCCGTGCGAGGCACGCCGCTCGGCGTGCATGAGGATCAGGTCGCAGCCGCCAGCCGCCGCGTACTGGATAATCTCATCACTGACTGCACCGCCCACCCGCATGCGAACCTCGCGGTGGACGGCGACGCCGACATCCGCGCCCAAGCGGTGGACCGCGACCGTCGCGTGCCAACCGTGTTCGTCCGCTGAACGCAGCAGGCCCATGGCGCGGCCACCGAAGGGTTCCGTCAGCGGGAAAGCGTCGACCACATGCAGCGCCATGATTTCCGCCCCGGTTCTTCGGGCCAGGGCCGCCGCGAACTCCGCCGCCCGCATGTCTGCCCGCGTTCCGGCCGTGGGCAGTAAGATGCGCCGCATCCGCACGCCGTCTTGCCGCCACCGCGGCGCGTGCAGCACCAACACCGCACACGGCGTTGCCTGAACCACCGCATCCACCACAGGACCAAAGAGGCCAGAATCCGGCCGCACCGCCGTGGCTCCCAGGACAAGCAGGTCATAGTCCCGACCGGCTTCGGCCAGGATGGCGTTGGCGACACCGTCTGGGCTAGTGGCCGCCCGTTGTTTCCACTCCACCTGCGCATCGTCACCAGAGGTAGGAGGCAGCGGCGGCGCGCCCCCGTCTTCCCCCTCCATCCGGACATGCAGAGCCACCGCCTCCACCGCGCGCGTCCCGGCCAGGTGGGCCACAACCTCCCCGGCCACCAGGGCGTAACGCCCGTCGCGGACCGGAACCAACATGCGCCGCAACCCGTGGAGGAAGCTCTGCGCCTCGCGCGCCTCGCGTTGCAACCGCTGCTGCTCTTCGGGGTCGATGGGAGCGCGCCGCAGGGTCCAGCGCAGGAGGGGCGGTGCCATCACCGAGGTGGCCACCGCCATGGCCACGATGATCGAATACATGGGGACGGTCAGGACGCCCAGTTGCAGACCAACGGTCGCGACGATGATCTCCACCGCGCCGCGCGCGTTCATGCCGGAGCCCAGGGCCGCAGACAACCAGGGAGAGACACCCGCCAGCCGTGCGCCGAAATAGGTGCCGGCGAACTTGCCCACACAGGCCACCACGATCACCGCCGCCAGGACGGCGAGCAGCAAAGGAGTCAGCAACTCCGGAACGTTGACTTTCAAGCCGGCAACCGCGAAGAAGACAGGCGCAAACACGCCGAGCGTCATCGCCTCCAACTGGCGGCGCGCGGCCCGGGTCACGCGGGGGATGCGGGAGAGCTGCACGCCGATCAGGAAGGCACCGAGAAACGCCTCGACGTGCAGCGCCTGGGTGGCCGCCGCGCCGGCCAGGCCAACCACAAGCACGCAACTGAGCGTGGCGCTCTCCCCACCGAAGTGGTCGTCCACCCAGTGCACCAAGGCGCGGATGATGCGGTAGCCTACGGTGAAACAGAAGGCCGCGAAAGCCAGAGTACCGAAGATGGACACCGCCAAACCGCTGAGCGGCAGCGCGCGAGCGGTGGCGATCCCGGCGACCATGGCGAGCAGGAACCAGCCCGTGGCATCATTGATCACGCCGGCAGCCAACGTGAGTTGGCCAACGTCTCGGCGCATCAGATCCATGTCCAGCAGGATCTTCACGATCACTGGGATGGCCGAGATGGACATGGCCGTAGCCACGAAGAGCACGAACACCGGCCGTGCCTGCGAGTGGGCCACCAAGGCTGCAGGCAGTACCGTGGCCAGGCCGTACCCGCACAGGAATGGGACGAGCACGCCACCCAAGGCCACGAGCAGGGCCGGCTTCGCTTTGCGCCGCACCAAGTCCAGGTCCACCTCGATGCCGCTGAGCAGCAGGAGGAGGATGACACCGAACTGGGCGAGGAGTTGGAGGAGGAGTGGCTGCACACCTTGAGCCGGGAACACGGCCGCGGACAGGCCAGGCAGGAGCCCACCAAGCAAGGAGGGCCCCAAGACCACCCCGGCCAAGAGTTCGCCGATGACCTGGGGCTGGTTGAGCCGGCGGGCGACCTCTCCCAAGCCGCGAGCAAACACAAGGAGGAGCAGGAACTCTACAAGGAATCGCAGGAGATCGGACGGCGTGAGCGGCATGGCAACACCTCCAGAGGGTTGCCGACGCCGAGCCGCCGCCCTCGGGGCGGGGCACGAACGCGTGCACCCTTCCAAGGAGGCGTCCTGCACCACATTCCACGCTTACGAGGTTAGCTGACGGGCTCGGAGTGAACGTTACCCCTACCTCGGCCAGACTCCGAGGATTCGCCCCACGGATCCAGTTTGGGTCCCCCGTTCGCCGCTGGGCGGCGACTCAGCGATCGGCATGGCGACGTATGCAATTGTCCCCAACCGACCAGAGTCGGTCGAGCGCGCCGACCGTACCACATCCCCAGATGATGTGCAACAACGGTGCCTACAGGCCCTACAGGCCCTACAGGCCCACTTGCCGCGTGCCAGGCGGGGCAAGCTCAAAGCCCATGTTCCAGCGCCCGTCGGTACTCCCGGTCTCCGAGCCGCCCGTACCTCTGCGTCATCGTGCGTCGAGGACCCCCCCCCTTGTCCACGGTTCCAGTTCGTAATGTTGATGAGTTGGATCGTGGGTGCCGGCCGCGAAGTCGCGTCTCCCAAGGAGCGACGGTGTAAGTTGTTCGGTTAATGCCAATTACACGAACAACCGAGGGCACGGAAAGCCGCGCCCGAAGGAGCGGGCGAGATTTAATCTCCATCGCACTCATCTTCGGGAAGCCTACCCCGTGTACGAGTGCGAAAAGAGGAAACGCCCCGCGGCCGAAGAGCTACGGGGCGTTTGGCGGCGTACCTTCGTTATGCAAGTGATCTGGGTACGATCCCGGGACGACGGCATGGCTGGCCGTCAGCTATCCGCAGACGACGCCGCCCCTTCAGGTTTGACTGCGAGTTCTCCTGCGGTCTCCAGCACGGCCACGGCTTCCGCGTAAACTGCAGGGACCTCCCAACCCATCTCCCGGGCTTTTTGGACTTGGGCCGCCATGCTGCGCGCGAGGCCGCGCAGGGATCCGAGCAGGGTCAGGCGGACACCCTCCGGGTCCTGGGCGGGGTTGTTCCGTACGATGCGCCGCACGTGACCGTCCTCAAGGAAGACGTCCACCAGCATCCCCGCCTTTGGGGCTGGGGCGCCATCGAAGAGCGACCAAGGCACGCTCCTACGCGGGAGCTTGCTCCCCCGCGGATGCACGGCCATCATCCCGCCGCGCCCGTGCCGCTGGGTGGCTGCGACCACGCCGGGGACCACTTGACGCAACCGCGATACCTCCCATCCCATGTCGCGATGGCCGGTCCCTCACGAGCGGTATCGCCCGGATCCCACCGCGCACCCTGGGTCTCTGGGGGTTCGCCCGACGTAAAAGGGGTCCTTCATCTGCTGCGGTGCATCGGACAGCATTGCCCCACCTACCGGCGCCATAGACCCCTTCGCTGGCCTTGGTCGGTAGGACGGCACCGAGGATGCGGACACCCCCTCGTCCACCCGCGGGTCGGCCTGCCGGTAGCCGGGTGGCAGGCTCCCAGGATGGCGAAGGACGGGGAAGGCGCGAAGGGCCCCGATCTGCACGCGTCGCCCGCACCGATGCACGGATAGCGCGGACCGCAGCGGCGGGTAGGCTGGTGCGTTCCCGTCGACATGGAGGTTCGGGATTCGCCCGTGTGGCAGAGTATGATGTCCGATGCGGGGAAGGCCCGGGGGGGGACCACGGCGGGGCGGAGGAGGCTTCCGCCGCTACCCGAGCCGGGGGGTGGGCAACAACGGATACCGGAGAACTCCGGGCCCTGCTCGCTCAGCGCGTCTTAGAGTGGTCCGCTCACGCCGTGGTGCGGGCCGCCGAGCGAAATCTCGACCACACCATGGTCAGTGCATCGCTGTCCGGTGGCCTTGAGGTCATCGAAGACTACCCCCGGGATCTTCGGGGGGCCGGTTCTCTCGTGCTGACGACGCTCCCGGATGGCCGCCCCCTGCATGTGGTGCTCGCGCATGCCGAAAACCGGCTGCGCGTTGTCACCGCATACCGGCCGGACGAACGGCCCTGGGAGTGGTCTGAGGACTTTCGCTTCCGGAGGTGACTCGCGGGATGCACTGCCAGGAGTGTGGCGGGGAGATGGAGCCTCGCCGCGTCGAGATCTACGGTCGCTGGGGCGAGCACGGGCGCCCTGTGCTGGTCACGGGGGTTCCG
>DAHWHT010000008.1 GCA_027335515.1 Clostridia bacterium | reverse complement strand
GTTCGTTCTTCTTCTCGTGGCGGAACTCGTTCCAAACGGTGACCCGGACGGCCATGAAAAACCAACCCTTCCCCGCGGCAAACTGCAGACCCTTTCGGACCTTTCCCCACCCAGCCGGGCCGTCCTGCCGGCCGTCCGCTTGCTCCAGCGACGGCGCCGCCCGATACTGAAGCCACGGTGCGAAGCGGCACGCCGGACGGCCGGAGGGGGCCCAAGCGGTGGATAGCGAAGACCTGCGCGCCTTTGTCGAGACGGCGCGGCGCGGGAGTTTCTCCCTGGCGGCGGACGCCCTTGGCCTGAGCCAGTCCGCGGTCAGTCGCCGCATCGGCCGCCTGGAACAGGAATTGGGCATCCCCCTGCTGGAGCGCCTGCGCCCGGCCGCCACCCCGACCCGCCACGGCCTGATGATACTGGACTTCGCCGAGCGCACCCTGCGCGAATGGGACGAACTGCGCGCGGCATCGCCCGCCTCACCCCTCACCGGGGTGCTGCACGTCGCGGCCAGCACCACCCCCGGCGAGCATCTCGTACCCGCCCTCCTGGCGGAGTTCGGCCACCACCACGCCGGCGTGCGCGCTCAGATGCACGTCATGAACTCGGACAGCGTCGAGGAGTGCGTGCGCACCCGCCACTGCGATGTCGGCTTTCTCGGCCGGCCGCCACGGGGCACCACCCTGCACCCGATCGCGGTCGCCGAAGAAGAAATCGTTCTGGCGGTCCCCGCGCGCCACCCGCTGGCAAACCGAGGCCAGATCGAGCCCCAGGACCTCACCGACGAGGTGTTCGTCGCCCGCGAGTCGGGCTCCGGCACCGAGGCCACCGTCCGCAGCGTGCTCGCCGCCGCGGGCGCCGCCCTGCCCCCCCATCGCATCGCGCTGGAGGTCTCCAGCCCGCAGGCCCTGCTTTCCGCCGTCGCCGCCGGACACGGCATCGGCTTCGTCTCCGGGCTGGCTATGGCGGACGCCGAATCCCACGGGATCGCGACGGTCCGCCTCCGCGACCTGCCGCTGCTGCGCCGGGTCGTCCTCGTCTACCACCCGAGGCGGCTGGCACCTGCGGCCGACGCCTTTGTGCGCTTCGTCCAGTCGCGGCTACCGCTTTGCCGCCCCACTTCCTGAGGGAAACGCAGACCGCCCGTGGGATGGCACTCAAAGGTTGCACGATCGGCCGACCGAGACGACCTACGGAACATCCCCCTGGCCTCCGTCCTGCAGACGGTCTTTGGGGGGCCGGGGGTGCGGTGGATGCGGCAGGCCGCCCTGAAAGCGGCCGGCCACCGTCGCCACCACCCGGCGCCATGCCGCCTCGACCGCGGAAGTCCGCACCCCCTGCCAGCGGTAGTCAAAGCTGCGGACCAGGGTGTCCACGTCCGCGGCAAGGCGGTCCAACACCTCGGATTCGTGGTCTTCCAACTCCCGCCGGCCGGCATGGCAGAGCGCCCGCGTCTGAACGAAGTGCGGCCAGCACAATCCGACCGACCGCCGCCAATCCGCACGGAGGGTTCCAGTATCCAGGCCGGCGGCCAAGACCTCGCAGGACCGCTTTCCGGCCTCGCCTTCAGCCTCGCAGGCCGGGCAGCGCAAGCCGATGGTCGTCAATTGCGCCGCGACGGCCACGGTCCGGGTAATGGAGCGGTTGCCATGCCGCCACCGCGCCAGCAAGTGCCGCCGTTCGTCCAGCACCCCGGCATAGAGGATCGCCGTCGCCATGGGGTCGCGCAGCGCGACCAGGGTCTCCAGGTGCCGCCCGCAAAAGCCGTTGCTGGCGCGCAGCCGCAGGTGCACCGGTGGAGAAAGGACGTTCTCATACAGCAGGGCGTCAAAGTAGCGTCGCTCCGCCTGGGCCATGGCCTGACAGACCGCGCAGCCCGCTTCGTCGAGGAATCGCTGGAGGTCCTGGTACGTGGCCGATGCCTCAAACGGCTGCACGGGCACCCCATCTCCCGCCCCGGACCGGATGGAATCGACCCACCCGGCGCGTCATGTGGCCGCCAGGCGCCCGACGCGCGCCCGCACCCCCAGCAAAACGACGACGGCCGCAACGGCCACCGCGGTGGCGTACGCGTAGGAGTAGACGGGGCTCAGCGCATACAGCAGGCCCAACACGATGTTGGCGACAAACAGTCCGACGCTGCGGGACGCGGTCAATGAGCCCATGCCGCCGCTGGTCTTGGCCGCCGGAGCCAAACGGGCGATCAGGGTCGGCTCCAGCGTCTCCACCACCCCGAGCGCAAAGCCTAGGATCGCCATCGACACATACAACCCCGCGACCCCGAGGTGCAGGGCGTAGGAGAGGGCGATCCCCGCCGAGCCCAGGGCGGCCGCTCCGTAGCCGGCCAGCGCCAGCCCGCGCACGCTGTCCCCCCACCGCCGCCCCGCCCACAGACCGGTCAGGGCGGACACCCCGAGAAACAGCACGTAGGACAGCACGCCCAGGGCAGGGCTGTGCGTCCCCTGTGCCACCGTCAGGATCGGGAAGCCCGCACTATAGGAACTGAAACCATACAGCGCCGTGGCCACCAGCACACCCCGATACACCGCCATGTCGCCGGCCTTGGTCGGGGGCGCCTCGCCTGCGGCCGGGGACGGTGCGGCCGGCCGCCTGCCGGCGCGCACAAACGCCAACACAACGGTCGAAGCGATCAGCGGGACCAACGTAAGCAGCAGCACCAGGCGGTAGGGGGCCGCGAGCAGGGCCACCAGCGCAAACGCATACACCGCCGCCAGGGTGCCGCCACCGATGTCCAGCGCATGCAGAAAGCCGAACGCCTTGCCCCGATCGGCCGGCGCCACGATCTCGGTCAGCATGGCCCGCCGCGGGGCCGACCGGAAGTTGCGCGCCCACCAGCCCAGGGCCAAGAGGGCAACGGCCTCCACCGGCGCCGCCGCCAGACCGATCAGCGACAGCAGCGGTATGAAGGCGTTGCCCCAAACCGCCGTGCGCTTGCGTCCCACCCGGTCCCCCACCCGGCCGCCGATGTAGCCGGCCAGGGCACCCGGTCCGTAAGCGACCGCGGTGGCCAGCCCAAAGAGCGCCACCGGCGCATGCAGTCGCAGGACCAAGAAGAGCGGAAAGACCGCCAGCACCGCCTGATAACCCAAATCGGCGCAGAACGCCGACATGGCGATCCGCCAGACATCCGCCGTGCGCCAGGCCCCAGGCGCCCCCGGCGCGTCTGCCGCCCCTTCATCCGCCACCCACACCACATCCCTTCCCGTCTGCGTCACCGGCGATCCCAGCAGACCGCCGTCCGTGCGACATCGTTACGTCGCGCAGGTGAACGTCGCGTCCCGCTCGGGCGGAACGGACGTGCCGCCCCACAGGGCATCGACCACGGCGGCTGCCCCGCGATCCCGCGATCGCTGCAGCGCGGCGGCCCAGGCCTGGGCCGCATCCACCCGTCCCGGTCCGTGGAAGCCGTGTAGCCACAAGAGCGCATGCCGCCGGCACAGGGTCGGACCGGCGGCCAGCGCCCCGCGCCCCCAGGCGACCCGCCAGAGGGCCTGCAGGTCCGCCACCGCCACGTCCGCCGCGTTATCGGCCGCGCGGCACGCCGGACAGCCATCGGTCTCCGCTGGCGGCACACCCGCCCGCAAGTCCGCGAGCGCCGCCGTCACCAAGGCTTCAAAGGTGACACTCAGCTGGGCCACCGGCAGCGTCCACAGCAACCCGGCGTGGGATGAACAATACCCGCCGCGGCGCAGGGCCAGCACGGTCGCAAGGCTGTTGTAGTTATCCAGCAAGAACCAGCGCAGGTGCGTCGCCGCGGCCCGACGGGCCTGTGCGCAGACGGGACAACCACCGGGCGCGAGCAGGAACAAGGCGTGGACCAGGCCGACGTCGTCCACGCCGTCCGGCACCCGCACCGGTCGACTCGCCACCACCGACGGGGTGGCGGCAAGCGACTCGGGCGGCCAGAAACGCAGCAGGGCACGGCGCCAGGCTTCCTGTTCCGGGCCGCGCGGCAGGTCGCGATAATGATAGTCCAGCAGCAGCGAATACCGCTCCAAATCGACGGCCAGGGCCTCAAGCTGGCTTCGAACGGCGCGTGCCAGGGATGTCCTTGCGGCGTGCCGGCCCGCCGCGACCAGAGCCGCCCGCAGATGGCGCCAGCAAACATCCGAGTTCTCGCCCTCTGGGGATCCGGCGAGGGTGGCGGCAAACGCCGCAGCCGCCGCCGTTGCGGCCTCGCAAGCCAAGCAAGGCTCAATCCGCCATGGCACACGGCCCTCGACCCAGTTGCTCGCCTCCCGGGCCGCCAACCGCTCCAGCCACTCCCGCGGCGCCTGTTGCCCAAGAAACGCACCGTGCCGGGCACACAAGGCGGGCAATGCCCCCTGCGCCGCGGCAAGCCCCGCCACCACCCGGTCGGCCGCAGTACGCCCCACCACACAGGCAGGACAGGTTCCGGCCGCCGCCGCCGGACGATCACTCGGGCCGTGAGCGTGCTCCGCCTGCATGATCGCACCCCCTTCCTCCCTCGCGGTCAAGAGACGAAAAAAGCCCCCGGCCTTAAGCCAGGAGCCATCAGCGCACAGGCGGTTTGGCCTTCGAGCCAGGCGGTGCTCCATCGCCCAGTGGGATTGTATGCCTTGAAGCCGAGGCTGTGCAATGCCTGCCATATCAACACCGCCGGCCGGTGGATACACGGATCGAACCTTCTGGCACGGGCGCCCCCGCCGCGTCGACTGGCGGCCCCCAGGTGCCATGCCAAAGGAGGGCCACTTCGGCCCGGCAGCCCACACCGTGACCCGTTTGGGTGGTGGCGGCAGGCCACCCGGGACCGCGGGTCGGCGTCTGTGTCGGCGAGCCCGGCTCGTTTCTCCAGATGGCGCCCGCCGCTGGAAATCCATCGCCCTGCCGCAACTCCCCGGGCGCATATCCCGTTCAGGCCTCCATCCGTAACTCCGGAGGGCTCACACTCCGGCGCAGCGGCAGCCTCACCGCCACGATGGGGCCGGACCGTTGGCAGCTGCCGCCTGGGAGCACCACCTGGACGCGGGGCTGATGGCCTGGCGGCATCCCGTTGGACCGCTGGCGCCTGGGGTGCGGGGCGCCGACTTCGCCCGCGCAAGAGCAGCGCGCGGGTCCGTGACGGCCGTCAACAGGGCGCCTGCGAAGCCACGCCCCCACCGCATCGCGTCGCATCCGGTGGACGGAGCCCCGGAGGAGCTTTGCCACCTGCCCTGCCGAGCGCAGCCGTTCGCCATCGCCACCTTCGGCATGGGACACGGGCGCGGCATGCGAAGCGCCCA
>DAHWHT010000364.1 GCA_027335515.1 Clostridia bacterium | reverse complement strand
TTGCCGACTTCGGCTTGCTTGTTGGAGGAGACCCGCGCCTAGACGGCGCACCGCGGTGCACCCCCACGCCTGCCCCGGAGCAAGGCATCGACCTGCCTTCCCGAGAACCGGCGCTGGCCGGAGGCCAGACGCATCATCGGTGGCTGGCGGCCTCCCAACGGTAGACCGTGCGGACGGAAATGCCGAGACGTTTCGCCGTTTGCCCCGTCGAGAGCACCCGTTCGCACGCCATGCCCCTATCATCTACCCTTGGAAGCCGATGTCAAGGGTCAAAGGTAGCTCCCGCTCGGCGCGTCTGGCTTTGAACCTGGACATCTTCCGCTTCATCCGTCGGGGATGGACCCGATTCCAGGGGTGATGCCGTTGGCGCCTCATGCGGCGGCGGCAGCGGCTCGTTGGCCAGGACCGACGGGCCCAACTGCGGCGCCCCCGCCATTGGGACACCACCTTCGGCGCCGCACCCCCACCGAAAACCGCTGTGCCCCAACCGTTGCGCCCCGGGTGCCACGTATGGGATCCTTCAGCCAGAAACGCGGCCCGCCGCGGCCCGCGGTAATCCAAAGTGCATGGAAATGCATGGAAGTGCATGGAGGAGATGCGAAAATGACCACCCCCACCAAGACGGTCACGGCCGAACGATTCATCCCCAAACCGCCGCCACAGGTGTGGGCGGCGCTGACGTCGGGCGAGGAACTCGCCAAGTGGTGGGCGCCGGGTGACATCAGGCCCGTGGTCGGCCACACATTCCTCATGCAGATGGGCCAGTGGGGGCCGGTGGCCTGCAAAATCCGCGAAGTGGAGGACGGACGCCGCCTCGTCTACACCTTCGGCGACTGGACCCTTTCCTGGGAACTGGAGGCCGAGGGGCTCGGAACCCGGCTCCGCCTTGAGCACTCCGGGTTCGACCTGACCAGGCCGCGCGACCAGTTCGCCTTCGAGAACATGGGCCCGGGCTGGAGCCATACGGTGCTGCCGCGCCTGGAGCGGTTGCTGGCTGGCGAGGGGTAGCCGCCCGCGATGCGGGCGGCGCGGCCCACCGGGTGATCGGAATGCCGCGGCCGGCGCAGCCGGCGTGTCCGTCCCCCCGAGAGGTGAAGGACACCCAACGCCCGCTGCCCAGGGCGCAGTTATGCGCCGCCCCCCCAGTGCTCCCACACCAAGCGGCTGATCTGCGGCAGCAGGAGCATCGCCTCGTTGTCGACATGGAAGCGCGCGTCCTGGCAGTCCTTGCTCCAGAGGCCCAGCACGTAGTCACCCTGGGGGCCGTAGAACAAGCCGCAATCGATCCGACACCCCCTCCAGGAGCCGGACTTGCTCGCCAGGCGCAGCGGCGGCTGTTCCCCCGGAACCCGGGGCGGGGTGATCAGGGCATAGGGCAACGCCCGGGTGAGCGCCGTATTGTATTGCTGCCGCAGCAACAGATCGATCATCACCCCATCCTCGGCCGGCCCGATGCAGCGCCCCCCATACACCCGTTCGAACAGCCCTCCGAGTTCGGCCGGGGTCGAGCGGCCGAACCCCTGGGTGTTGACGCCCGAGGCGAAGTCGAGCCGGGCAAGCAGCCGGGTCTGGCCCATGCCCTGGCGTTCCGCCTCGGCGTTCACCGCATCCACCCCGCCGACCCGATCGATGACCATGTTCGTGGCCACGTTGTCGGAAACGGCGATCATCAGCGTCAGCACGTCGCGCAGCGACAAACGCAAACCGGGGGTGAGTTCACGCAGAACCCCCGACCCAAAGACGTGGTGCTGCGGCCCATACACCAAGGGCGCGCCCAGGTCGTCGCGGCCATCCCGCACGCGGCGCAGCGCGGTCGCCAGGATCAGGACCTTGATCGCGCTCGCCGTCTCGAACGATTCGTCCGCCCGCAACCCCACGGTCTCCCCGTCGGGGAGCCGGCGGCCCCAGACCCCCACGGTCCCAGAAAATCCGTCGGCCAGGGCGGTGATCGCTTCCAACAGTCCCACGGCGCGGCGCACCCCCAACCATGGCTCGGCCGTTTCCGCCTCAGGACGTTGGGTCCTGCCGTTCCGGGGACGGGGCTGCGCCGGGAGATGATCCCGGATCCGGCCGCAGCGCCCGCCAGAGGGCCAGGGCCTCGCGGTGGGACGGAAAGCAGAGTTCCGGCAGGTCCTGCGGTTCAAACCAGACCGCGGCCAACACGTCGGGCCCCGCGACCGGTTGCCGCGCGGCGGCCCTGGCGGCAAAGGCCACGATGTAGGAGGCAAAGACCCCGAGCAGGGCCTCGATCTCGATCTCGACCCCGGTCTCCTCGCGCACCTCGCGACAGGCGGTCTGTTCGGCGCTCTCCCCGGGATCGGCCAAGCCTCCGGGGAGGCACCAGTTCCCCGCCTGAGGATCGAAACGCCGCCGCACGCACAGGACACGGCCCGTCGGGTCCGCAACCACCGCCCCGGCCGCGGGCCAGGGGTGCTCCCAATACACAAAGCCACAGCCCAGACAGGCACGGCGCGGCGCCCCATCCAGATGACGCTCGGCAAGCCGCGTCCCGCAAAGCGGACAGTGGTTCCAGGCCGATGCCGTCGGCATGCGCCAAAGGACCCGCGACGCAACCTCGCCATTACCGGACGCGCCGACGTTCAACCGTATGCCCCCCTCAGCGCTGTCGCAAGAACCGACGCACGGGCGGCAGGGTGACCACCCGCCGCGCGCCCTGCGGCAGTACGTCGTCCAGCAGTCCGGGCAGCGCCTTCGCTTGCGGGTCCAACAGGGCCAGCACCCCGGCGTCGTTCTCTGTACGGATAAGCCGCCCCAGACCCTGCTTGAGACGCAGGGTCATGGCGGGTACGTCCACCGCCGCCCGCGGGTCCTCGCCGGCCTGAAGCGCGGCCGTCCGCCGCGCGGCCATCAGCGGATCCTGGCCCGGCCAGGGCAAGCGGGGCACGATCACCGCGGAGAGGCTCTCCCCCGGTACGTCCACGCCCTCCCACAGGCTGTGCGCCACCAGACAGGACCCCACGTCCCGGGCGAAGGCGGCCACGAGCGCCTCGGACGCGCCGTCCCCTTCCCACGCCACACGCGCGCCGGCCGCCGGCCACAAAGCGCGCAACCGGCGCATATCGGCGGCATCCGGCAGCAGGAGCAGCGCCCGCCCGCGCGTGGCCTGGAGCAACGGGTCCAGGCGCGCGGCCACGGCGGCCCAAAACCCGGGGTCATCGGCCGCCGGCAGGTCCGAGGGCAGGTAGCAGAGGACCTGACGCGCCAAACGAAAGGGGACCCCGACCCGTACCGCCTGGATACCCTTCAGTCCCAAGGCCGTGGAGGCATAGGCCGCCGACCCCCCGGAAAGAAGGGTCGCGGAGGAAAAGACCAGCGGCAACCGCGCGGGCAGGTGCCGTCGCCACCAGGGACCGAGGTCGCGCGGGGCGGTCCAAAGCGCGCCGTCTTCCCACCAGGGGATCCAGGCCGGGTCGGCAAGGGTGTGCAGGGTCAGGCGCGCCTCATCCAGTTCGGTCTGAGCGGCCGGCAGCCGCAGGGCGTACGGGGTCTCCGCCTGCAGCCCTTCTTCCACCGCCGCCTCATCCCCGATCGTACCCAGGATGCGGTCGAGGGTCCGGGCCGCCGCCGTCAGTTCCGCGCTGCGCTCCACGGCCCGCCGCGTTCCGTCGTCGGGACCCAGAACCCCGGCCAGCGCCTCCGCAAAGCCGCGGGCCGCCCTGCGCCCGACGTCCACCGCGCGCAGCAGGCGCAGCCGCACCCCCTCGCCCTCGCAGGCATCCAAGGCACCCGCCAACAGCCGCGGGTGCAACCTTCCCCCGGCGGCGCGCTGGGCCGCGGCGGCCACACGATGGCCTTCATCGAAGATGACCCCCGCCAGTGGGGGCAACGCCGGCAGGCGACCGGGGGGAAGCCGCTCGCGGCGGAAGGTGTCCTCAAAGAACAGGTCGTGGTCGCACACCACGAGGTCGGCAGCCTCGCGGGCCCGACGGCGCCCCTGCGTCAGCCGGCAGTATCCACGCCGGGGGCAGGCGTCGCAGCGACAGCCCCCATCCCACGCCACCTCGCGCCAGAGGGTGTCGGGAATGTCGGGAAAGTCGCTGCGGGCCCCGTGTGCGCTGGCGGCCGCCTGGCGGATCAACCGCGCCCGCCCCCGTCGCCGCTCGCGGCGGGAGCTGAACCGCTCCAGTTTAATATCGCACAGGGCCTCCTGGGGCCGGCGCGCCACCGCGCAGTCGATCCCCAGTTCCAACAGACGCGACAGGGTGGCAATATCGCCCTCTGGACCGGCGAGTTGCTGCTGCAAGGCGGCCGTCGCCGTGGCCACCGCCACCGGACGACCGGTCAGGCGGGCGTGGCAGACGGCCGGCAGCAGGTAGCCGAAGGTCTTGCCGGTTCCGGACCCGGCCTCCGCCAGGAGGGTGCCGCCGGCCGCCAGGGCGGTACCGACCCGAAAGGCGAAGTGGATCTGCTCCTCACGGACCTGATAGCCGGCAGCCGGGAGGCGTTCATAAAACACCTCGCCGATCCACGCGGAAAGGCGACGCCGATAGTCGGCCGTATCGGTGAAACCAAAGGGCAGGCGCGTCCAGGGAATCGACACGGCAAGGCCCCCGTCCCGGCCCCGGGTCAGACGACGGCCGCCAGGAGTGCCTTGGCGGCATGCAGGCGGTTGCCTGCCTGGGTGAAGACGACCGAGGCGGGACCGTCCATGACCGCGTCGGTAACCTCCTCCCCGCGGTGCGCGGGCAGGTCGTGCATGAACAACGCGTGCGGGGCCGCCAGCGCCATCAGGTCCGTGTCGACGCGGTAGGGCTCCAGCGCCCGCCGGCGAGCGTCCGCTCCGGACTCAAAGCCCATGCTGACCCAGGTGTCGGTGTACACGGCATCGGCGCCCGACACCGCCTCCCGCGCCTGCGTCGTCACGTGGATGGCTCCGCCGGTGGCGCGCGCATCCGCCCGGGCCGCCGAGAGCACCTCGGCCGCCGGACCATACTCGGGCGGACCCGCGACACGGAGCTCAAAGCCGCATTTGGCCGCCGCGAAACACAGCGAATGGCAGACGTTGCTGCCATCGCCGACGTAGGCGACCTTCAACCCCGCCAGGCGGCCGAAGCGCTCACGCAACGTCAGAATGTCGGCCAGGGCCTGGGATGGGTGCAGCAGGTCCGTCAGGCCGTTGACCACCGGCACGCTGGCGGCGGCGGCGAGTTCCTCCACGTCGCGGTGCGCGAAGGCGCGGATCACCACCGCGTCCACCAGTTGGCTGAGCACGCGGCCGGTGTCCCCGATCGTCTCCCCGCGCGTCAGCTGCATCTCGCCGCCCTGCAGGCAGACCGGATGACCGCCCAGCGCGGCCACGGCCACCTCGAAGGCCACCCGGGTTCGCGTCGAAGGCTTGAGAAACAAAAGCGCCACGCTGCGTCCGGCCAATGGTTTGGCCCGCGCGGTCCGGCCGGCCTGCTTCCAGGCAACGGCGCTCTCGACCAGCGCGTTCACCTCGGCCGGGGTGAAATCGTGCAGGGTGAGCACGTCGCGCCCGCGCAGGTCCGGTCCCTCCAGGGATGCGACCTTCGGACCGAGCACTGCCATGGGCTGCACCTCCGCGGAACAAACGCAACCCCACAGCGGGATCCCCTCCGGGGGAAGGCATCCGCATCATCCTCAGGTTGCGCTGAGTTGCATAATTATACTGTCATCGGCCGCCGCGTCAACACCGCCGGCGCACCGCCGGTGTGATCGGTCAGGCCGCGCGATGGTCAGGGCCGTAAGACGAACGATGCCGATTCCGAAAACAGCCACAGACCGCGCCGTGTGCCGGATACGCGCAGCTCCGACCCCACGTCCCCCTTCCCCCCGATGGCTGCGGGAATCGCCGCGTGGCCGCCGCGTCATCGGGCCATGGTGCGAGGCCGCCGAGCGCGGCGACCCACCTGCCAGACGCGGGGCCGAAGGACCGGGCGCAGACGCCGAATAATGCCCCTATCGTGCCGCAGGGCGCACCAGCCCTCCCTCGTAGGCGGCGATCACAAGTTGGGCCCGATCGCGTGCGTCCAGCTTGCCCAGCAGGTGCCCGATGTGGGATTTGACCGTGGCCACGCTCAGATGCAATTCGCCGGCGATCTCACCGTTGGACAACCCGTGGGCCACCAGAACAAGGACCTCGCGTTCGCGCCGGGTAATACCGTCCATCGCCGGGCCCGCCGGCCGCCCCAACTCCGGCCGCCGAGCGAACTCTGCGATCAGGCGGCGCGTGAGCGCGGGCGCAAGCAGCGCATCGCCCGCGGCGACCACCCGGATGGCCGTCAACAGTTCGGCGGGCGGCATGTCCTTCAGGAGGAAACCGCTGGCGCCCGCGCGTAATGCCGCATACACATACGCGTCCAGATCAAACGTGGTGAGCATCAGAACGCGCGTCAGGTCGGCTCCTCCAGCACAG
>DAHWHT010000360.1 GCA_027335515.1 Clostridia bacterium | reverse complement strand
GGAAGGCCGCCGGCGTGCGCCGCCTCCCGGACCCCAGCCAGCGCCCACAGCAGCCGGCGGCGGTTGCCGTCGGGGGCCAGCGCGTCGCAGGCCCCCGACAGGATGAGGGCCTGCAGTTCGGCGGCCGGAACCGAGGGCGCGCGCCGGCAGAGGTCGGCCAGGTCGCGGTAGGGACCCGCGGAGCGCCGGGCCTCCACCACCGCCAGCGCCCCGGCGTCGGAGACCCCCGCCACCGCCGCCAGCGGCGCCCGCAGGCAGGCGGCACCGGCGTCCTGCCCATCCCCCCAGTCCTGCCCACTGCGGTTCACGTCCGGCCCCCATACCCGCACGCCGCGGCGGCCCAACTCGGTCACCAGCGTGCGCAGCGGATAGAACCCCATAGGCTGTTGGTTGAGCAACCCCGCGAAATAGGCGGCGGGGTGGTGCTGTGCCAGGTAGGCCGTGCGGTAGGCGGTGGCGCCGAAGGCCACGGCGTGCGCCTCTGGAAAGCCGTAGGACGCATAACCCTGCAGGCAGCGGAAGATGTCCTCCGCATCCCTGGGTTCCAGCCCCCGCGCCTTCGCGCGCTCACAAAACAGCCGGCCGATCCCCTCCATCTCCTGCGGCGACCGCGCATGGGACATCACCCGCCGCAGTCGATCCGCCTCTCCCGCCGTAAAGCCGGCGACCTCGATGGCGATCGCGATGACCTGTTCCTGATAGACGACGACCCCGTAAGTGCGACGCAGGATCCCCTCCAGCGCGGGGTGGGGGTAGCGCACCGGTTCCCGACCGCGCCGCCGGGCCACAAACGGATCCACCATGTTGCCCTGGATGGGCCCTGGTCGGATCAGGGCCACCGAGGCGATGACGTCCTCCAGGCACTGCGCCCCCAGCCGCTGCTGCAACGCCATCTGCGCCGCAGATTCCAATTGAAAGACCCCCACGGTTTCCCCCCGTCGCAGCCGGGCGAACGTCTCGGGATCGTCCTCGGGAATCGCCGCCTCGTCCACCGGCCTGCCTTGGCGCGCCGTGATCCGCAGGGCATCGTCCACCGCCCCCAGGGTCCGCAGGGATAGCAGGTCCAACTTGAGCAGACCCAATGCCTCCAGGTCCCGCTTGTCGAACTGGGCCACGACCACCCCCCGGGCCGAAACCTGCACGGGCATCAGGTCGGAAACCGGACCGGGAGTAATGCATAATCCCCCAAGGTGGGTGGCCAGATGGCGAGGCAATCCCGCCACCGCCGCGGCGGCCCCCGCCAGTGCATCCAGCCGCCCGCGCGCGGTCTGCAGGTCGCGCAACTCAGGAACATGCTCCAACGCGGCCCGCAGATCGGCGGCCGACACATCGTAAGGGATACGCCGACTGACCCGGTCCAGTTCCGCCCGCGGGATGCCGAGCGCTTGACCGAGTGCCCGCACCGCGGACCGCGCCCGCCAAGTGTGGTACGCGGCAACGGCCGCCACCCGCTCGCGCCCGTAGCGCTCCACCACGTAGGCCGCCACCCGGTCCCGGTGGCGCGCATCGAAATCCAGGTCGATATCCGGGGCCTCTGCCCGCTCCTCCGAAAGGAAACGGGCAAAAAGGTGCCCGCGACCGGCCGCGTCGACATCGGTGATGCCCAGGACGTACGCGACGGCGCTATCGGCCGCCGACCCACGGCCGGCCACGCGAATACCCTGCCGCCTGGCCCAGCGCGCCACATCGGCCACGCACAGAAAGTAGTCGGCAAACCCGAGCCGGCCGATAACATCCAGTTCATGTGCAAGCCGCGCCCATACCCCGGCCGCCCGTGCCCCATACCGCCAGGCGGCGCCTTCTTCCACCTGGCGTCGCAACGCCGCCTGGGCATCACCCCCACCGGGTACGGGGAACCGGGGATAGCGCGAGGGGCCGAGTTCCAGGGCGGTCCCGCAGCGCGCCGCCACCTCCACCGTCCGGACCATCGCCCTCCGGTCGCCAACCGCGTCCCATACCTGATGGGCATCCTTCAAAAACCGTTCGGCATTGAAGCGCGCCGCCGCCCGCTCCGCCGCCGGTTCATCGACCCGGCACCCCAGGCGCACACAGGTCAGAAGGTCCGCGATCCAGGCATCCCCCTGAATGGCGTAATGCACATTGCCAGTGGCTACCGTGGCCAGCCCCGTGCGAACGGCAAGCTCCTGCAGGCCGCGGATCAGCCGCCGGTTGCCGGGCAGGCGGTCGGCCGGCAATTCCAGGTAGAAACGATCCGGCCCAAACAGGCCGGCGAGGCGACGTGCCTCGGCCTCCGCATCCCCATACCGTCCTCGCAACAAGCAGGCGGCAATGGCACCACGCCGGCAGCCGGACAGCGCCAGCAGCCAGGGCGCCGCCACCGCAAGCGCCTCGGGCTCCACCTGCGGCTGCCCGCGGGGATGATCCAGATGGGCGGCGCTGAGCAGCCGGCACATGGCCGCATACCCGCGCGCATCCGGGGCCAGCAGGGTCAGGTGGCATCCGCCGGCCAGGGTCACCTCAGCGCCCAGGAGCGGTTGCAACCCGTGCCGCCGGCATGCCTGGATGAACGGCACCGCGCCGGCCAGGGTATCGTGGTCGGTCAGCGCGAGGGCCGGCATGCCCAGAGCCGCCGCCCGCGCGCACAGCGCTTCGGCCGTCGAGACCCCGTCCATCCAAGAAAACGGGCCGTGGACGTGCAGGTGCACAAAGGGCGGGTCCGAACCGGCGGGCACCACGCATCCCCCCGCCCATAATAGGAACGCATGTTCCCATTGGCAAGGGCGAAGGTTCGGAGACGCAAAACGCCATTAGAGGGAACGTGAGCCCCGGCGCAACTGGGCAGACCTCGGGAAAGCGGGAAGCCGGCACGGAGGTCGTGCGCCCCGGGTCAAACCGGCGCCTCTGCCCAGTAACGGGTGGATGCAAGGTGTGACGACGGATCTTGCAACGGAAAGAACAGAGCCGGATCACCAACACGCCCCGGGGTGACGCGCGGGCTGAAGGGGCAGACACCCGTGTCGGCGTCGGCGCAACGTGCCCGACCGACGCCTCGCCTCAGGGAAGCACCCTGTTTCCCATCCGCACGGGGTGGTGACACGTCAACCCCGGCCACCGGCGCACCATCCATGGAAACATCCGTGGCGGTATCCATGCGCACTTCCACACGGACAGGGGTTGGCCGGCCACCCATGGAACCCGCCCGCATCAGAACCCCCGTGGCCGAGTGGCTACCCAGATGTGCCCGCCGTCGACCTTGAGTTCATAGGTCGCCAGGGGCTCTTCCGCCGGCTGGCCAAGCACACGGCCGCTGCGGACGTCAAACACACAGCCGTGTTCCGGGCATTCCAGGCGGAAGCCGTCCAGTTTACCTTCCATCAGATCCGCACCGTCTTCGTGGGTGCACTCCGCGCTGCAGGCATACAACCGGCCCCCCACACGACAGAGAAGGACCGGATGGCCATGGACGAACACCTCTTTCATCCCGTCCGCATCCATCTCCACTTCGTCGGCAACCACCACGAAACCGGCGGACACCCGCTCCCACCCCCACCTGCATCCTACCTGCGGCCGAGTTTCTCGCGCCTCCGCCCGAGTCCTGCCGATATACAGCCCACCGCATCCGCGAACGGGACCCCATGGTGTGCCGCCACCGGACAACCGACGCTCCGTGCGGCCGCTACCATACCATTTCCGGCTGACAGCCAGGCCGCCCACCGGACCTACCCACACCCGTCCTTATCAGCATGCATTCAATCAAACACCCGATACAACCGCACCCCGCGGTCCGGGCCGACCGCGAGTTCAAAGACCCCTCCCTCTGTGGCACGCACACGATAGAAGCAGCGCTCCTCCCCCCCGTCCACCCACCATGGGGTTCGATAGACCCACTCGTCCAGGCATTCCGCAACGCGGTACCAGTGGCCATGCCAACAAAAGGCCGTTGGCGCACCCGCGCCGTCCAGCCGTGCCGCAACCACCCGGTCCGGCCGGCGCATCAGGAACCGCCCCGCAATGGATCCAGCAGATCAAGCCATGCCTCATAGTCGTCACGACCCGCCACTCCCCGGCGCAGGGCCTGCTGTGGCAAACGGTGCAGCAGGTCATCCACCACCGCGCCTTGCCGCGGCCGCGCCGCATCCAGGAGCGAACGCGAACGGGGGGGCGTCCAGGCGAGTTCCGTCAGCCGGACTTCCAAACGGGCAACGGGACCCATACCCCTCGCCGCCGCCCGCTCCCCCAAGGATCGCGCCGCCCGCGCCAGCACCGCCCCATCCAGGCAGGGGGCCGGCCAGGTGCGTCGCCACACCCCCTGCGCCCCGACGATCAGCGCCAGTTCCCCCACCCCTTCCCCGGGCCGCAGGCGGGCGGCCGCCCGACGCGCCAACGCAAGACCCGCCAGCCCCCAGTCCCGTGGCGGCAGTTCCTGCGGATAGCGCGCGCGCTCGCGCACACTGCGTGGCGGGTGGTGCGCATACACCGGGCGGTCGTCGTGGCCACGGCAGGTAGCATGCAACCACGCGCCCTCCACACCCAACCGTGCCCGCAGCAAGGCCTCTGGCAGCGCGGCCACCTGTCCGCAGGTGACCGCGCCCAGCGCCCCCAACGTTCGGAGCGCACCCGGACGGGCCAGGGACTCCTCCACAAGCAGCCCCAAAGGACAGGGGGCCAGCCGGCGGGCGATCGCCGCCCAATCCGCCTCCACCACAACGCCCTGATCCGGACAGGCAAGGCGCGCGGCCAACCGGCTGGGCCCGAGTCCAACCGCAAGCGTGGCATGGGGTAAAACCCGCCGGCATTCCTCCCGCAGGGCCGCGACTTCCACCTGCGGCGGGTCCGAACCAGTCCAGGCGGCATAGGCCTGAGGCCGGCCCGCGGGGTCTGGCTCCACCACTGCGGAGGCCGTGGCAAGCAGATCCCAAACCACCGTCAACCGACGGGCGGCCGCCACCAGATCCAGCAAGCCCCAGAAGGCCTGCGGGCAGAGGGTGCGCGCCTCCGCCGCCGTCTGCCCCGGCCGCACCCCCTGCAGCCAGGCATCGCGATCAACGTCCCAGACCCGGTCGTGGTGCAGCAGGACGGAAGGTCCGCCGTTCGGCGCCGTCGCCACGAGCACGCCCCGCCACCGCAGCAGGCCCACCCATGCCACGACGCCACCCCCCGGTCCGCCCAGCATACAGCGCACGGGCGTTCCCATTCAAGAACACGTTTTCCCATGCGCCGGGGCATACACCCGATCGGTCGGCCCGCGCCGACCGATCGGAGAAACCGAATGAATTGCAGTCGACTTCAGGCGTGACCGGCGTGGCAAGACGGGCACATGGCAGGTCGCCGATGCGCCCGTGCCGCTGCACCCATGGAAGAAATCCGGCGGTCGCCACGCCGGAGGGGCAGACGTGGCCGCCCGTGCCTCCACGCGAAAACGGAGATCCCATCCGGACAGGTTCACGGCCCCCCCTTTGGCCCCGCCACAGAGGGGGGGGGGGAACCACAGGAGCCGCCGCCCGTAATCCCTTTTCGCCCAACGGCTGCCGCCCACAGGGCCCGCATAACCAGGAAACGGCGGCTAACCGATGGTGGTGCGCGGCGCCATGACCACTTTCTGAAAAACCTCGTCGGTCCGCACCGGGCGCCCGAGCCGCTGGGACTGGTAGGCGGCGGAGACGACCTTCATGGCCGCCAAACCCGCGTCCTCCGGCACCGGCGGCCGCTCCCCGGCCAGAACGGCGCGGGCGAAGTCGGCGACACACAGAGCCCGCGGGTCGCCCGGCTGGCGCAGTTCAAGTTCGGTCCACCGGCCAGGGCGCACGCCGCCCCCCTCCCGCGTCCCATACACCCAGAGGTGCCCGTCCTCGAGGACCGCCTGCCCCTGCGTCCCGATCCACCGATGTCCCCCACTGCCGACCGGACCGGCGCCGCCCGGGGCGTGGGCCGCCAGTTCGATCACGCCGATGGCACCGCCGTGGTAGCGAATGGTCACCGCGGCCAGATCCTCCACTTCCACCCTGGCCGCGAAGGTACCGTGCTCGGCATAGACGCGCTCCGCCTCCAGGCCGGTGCTCCAGCGCATCGCGTCGATGTCGTGGACGGCGTTCATGATCAGCACCCCGCCGCCCGCCTGCAGCGCACGCCCCCTCCAGTCGCTCTGGCTGCGACCGGTATAGCCGCCCTGCCAGTAGGTCACCGGCTTGTCGGTCCATAAAACGCTGCGCAGGCTTTGCATGTCGCCCAGGATGCCGTCGGCGACCAGTTCGCGCACGCGCCGCCAAGCCTCCGTATATCGATAAACGAAGGGCACGCTGAGAACCACCCCGCCGTCACGGGCCGCCCGCAGGCTGCGCTCGGCTTCGGCGGCACTCGTGCCGGTCGGCTTTTCCAGCAAGATATGCTTCCCCGCCCGCGCGGCCGCCTGAACCATCACGGGATGCAGAAAGTGGGGAACGGCGATATAGACGGCGTCCACATCCGCCCGCGCCACCAGATCGTCTGCGGTCTCCACCGCCTGCGCCCCATGTCCCGCCGCCAGATCCTGCGCCAGGCGCGGATCGGCATCCGTCACGGCAACCAGTTGGGCCTGGGCCACCTGGGAGACCGCCGCGGCGGTACGCAGCGCAATCTCCCCGGCACCAATGAAACCGAACCTCAGCACCTCTGCCATGCCCGACCGCCCTTCCGCAAGACGTGTTCGCCTCGGCGTGGCGTTGGCGGATCACCACCTACCGAAGCCCCCGCCACCGCCAAACAGCCCGCCGAGCAAGTCCCCGATCAGGCTGCCCACCACATCCGCCGCGATGAGCCCCCCCAGGGAGAAGCCCCCGCCCTGGCCCATCCCGTATCCCTGCCCCCAGTCATCCCGGTCCCGCCCGCGCCCACGAAAGCCCCCGTCGTCATCCGCCGACGGGCGGTCTGGCGGCGCAGCCTCCACCTCGGGCTCCTGCTCCGTCTCCGGCGCGGATGCCGTCACGCCAGGCAGTTCAAGCTCCTGAGCCGCATACAGATAGACGCGCAGCACGCCGTCGAAGTAGAGCGCCTCCGCCTGTTCGTGTACCTCGGGCGCGACGTGCTGGCCCTGTTGCAAGGCACCCAGGACCTGGTCCGCCGCGGACATCTTGGTGCGGGCACCGGCCATCCGCAGGACCGCCGGACGCAATCCCGCCGGTTCCGGTCCCTCGCTGGCGTGCAGGCGAAGGGCCTCGATCCGGGTGCCCATCACCTCTTCCACCTTGCCCGCCGCGCGCTGCATCGCCATCAGATGCTCCATCGGGCAGCGGCCGGCGGCCTCCAGGCGTGGTCCCGGCAGGATGGGCAGCGTCAGGGTCGCCCCGCCGCTGTAGGCGATTTCCTGCCGCACCGCGGTCGCCAGATCCGGGGTGCGCAGGTAGAACGCCCGTGCCTGCTCGAAGGTAATCTCAGGCACGTGGCGCGGATGCTCGGGGTCGGCGAAGGCATCCAGGACGAAGGCGTCGGCGAAGGTCACCATGGTCTCAAGCGCAGCGAAGTAGCAGCGCGCCCGCCGCAGGTCGCGACCGCCCGCCTGGGCCTCGGCCGCCACCAACTCCTGCTCGACATCGAAAACGGCCGCCCCGATGCGGCGCAGCCCCGCGATCTGCTGGACCAAGGGGTCCGCCGCGTGCGTGCCAAACGCCTTAGCCAACTCATGGTGCAGTGCGTCGCGCAAGCGCATGTCCCCATCCTGGTTAGAAAAATGTGTACAAACCGATCTCTCGGTCTTCCACACGTCCGCCCGACCAGGCTTTCGCCCCTTTCGGCCTGAGATTTGCCCCTCTCGGAGCGGTAGGCAACGGGCGGACTTGGGCTACGCGGCAAGGCGCCGCGCACGCCGGGACTCCCACCCGGACCGGAGAGCGCGTGCACGGCCCACGTCCGTTGCCAGGGTCGGCCCGGTCCCGCGTGAACCGTCCCCTTCCGGGTCTCCGGTGGCCTGTTAGGCCCCCCTACGGGTTTTCCGCTGACCCCGCTAACAGCGCCCTTCCCCACCGTACCCGCTGCAGCGCAACCAGGGCCGCAAAGGGACCGTCGCGATCACCGCGCCGCCTCCGCCACCGAGGAAAGTCTCTGGCCCGCAACCCAGCCAGGTCCCCTTCCCCGATGCCGCCGCTGCGCAGCAGACCATTCGCCACCCCGCCGCCGCCAGCCTTCTGCCCGCCGCCGCATGCAGGAGCTGGGATGGCCTCCAGTGGATGCCGGGAGCACGGTGCAGCACCGCATCCCGGCCCGGGGGCAGGACCC
This sequence comes from Clostridia bacterium, assembly GCA_027335515.1. The sequence continues at coordinate 264 of DAHWHT010000360.1, read as the reverse complement.
GCCCCGCGCGGCCTGAAGACCACACGGGGGGGATGGCGCATGCGTCTGGGCTTTGCCGGTTTGGGAATCATGGGACAGCGGATGGCCGCAAACCTCCTGCGTGGCGGCCACAGCGTCACCGTCTACAACCGTACGGCGGATCGGCCGGGGGTCCGGTCGCTGGTCGAAGCGGGCGCCCGCGTGGCGGCAACCCCCGCGGAGGTGGCAACCGGCGCCGAGATCGTCGGCCTTTGCGTCACCGATGGTGCCGCGGTCGCCGAACTG
>DAHWHT010000358.1 GCA_027335515.1 Clostridia bacterium | reverse complement strand
CTCAGAGGTCGACTCATCGTGGGCAAGCGGGGGCGAGAGCCGTTGTGCATGGGGCAGCCGCACGGGTATCAGTTTTCCAGCGCAAAGCGCAACGGGCGGTCCGGACATCCGGGGGCGTGCGGCTTGGAGGCGTTGAGCGCTTGCAGTACCGCGGTCATGGCGGCGGCGTAGCGCGGGAGGTGTGGTTGTCGGAGAACGATCCAGTCAGCGTCGGAGGAGTGAACGTAGCGGCCCGGCGTCTGCAAGAAGACGCGGAGGACCTTGTCATGCTCACGCCGGTCGGGGAAAACGGCGGCGATCTGGTCTCGAAGTTGGAGTAGCAGATGATAAGTCGTGGCGCGCAGGACGGGGAAGAACAAGCCCCGAGACGGATGAAGTTGGGTGGTCGCGGAGCGACCGAGGCTCCCGTAGGGAACGGTGGGCGGGAGTGCATGCAGGCGACGGGTGAGTCGGGTCACCTGGCCTTGGAGGGTACCGAGGCGGCGACGCCGACGGGCGGCAGCGGCGGCGCGAACCGGGGCCGGCCGGTCCATGGCGCGGCGGAGTTGGGCGACGCGTTGAGCGAGGCGAGCGTGTAGGCGCCGGACCTGGGGATTGGGTACCTCAGTGGTAGCGCAAGGTTCGTGGGCGTAGCCGTTGGTCCAGTCAATGTCGACCTGCCGGACCATGCCTTTGAAGGCGTTCTCCTGACACCAACGGTTGTCCAGCATGCTGATCAATTCGGGGACCGACCAGCGGCCTGGCTGGCATTGATCCGTATTGTGCAGCAACGCGACCTGGTCTGCGGGATCGCCGTGATGCCAGGCGACGGCGGCGACCTGGTCGTGGCAGCCCTCGACGCGGTGTGTGAAGGTGGTGTAGTGGATGTTGTACTCAGGCTGGTCTGGCCTGGAAGCTGGCACGCGGAATACCTGCGTGAACTCCTCGGCCGGGCGGGTTACTTTGCCTTTCAGCCATGTTACCCAGCCGACGCCGCGACCATTGAGGTTACGGAAGACCGTGGCGTTGTAGCCGCCGCGGTCGAAGACCATGACCAGCGGTTCCGTCTGACCCGCAGCGGAGAACAGCACCCGCAGGCTGTCAGCCACCAGCGGGATCTGATCGGCGAACAGCTCAAATCCTTGCGTGACATGGAGCCAGAGGGGCCGACCGCGCCGGTCGTGCACCCATTCCTGCTGGTAGCCCGGCTGCGGCATACGCCGCTGCGGCCACCAGCCTTTACCCCAACGCTGTCGACCGAAGTAGGGCGAGAAATGACCGTCGATCAGCCACCAACCCGGGACGATCCAGCCCAAGCGCAGGTAGCCCTCCGCGATGCGTCGTTGCAGCTCTTCGGTTAGGGCGCGGCAACCAGCCATCGTCGGTAACCGGCGCCGCAGCGTGATGCACGCCGGACCACGGCGCCGACCCAACAGGGGGCCGAAGTCCGGGGTGGGAGCGGCCTTGACCTGTTCCGGGTTCTTGAATCCAGCAAGCAGGTAGAGCATGAACGAAAGTATCATATCTAACGGACGGTAGTACCAGGGCCGACCGCCCCAGTGTTCTTCCAAATAGGGTACAAGTGGCTCCAACAACGCCTGTGCCGCCGGCAGCACCAGCGCCACCCCAGCCTGCTGCAGCCGCACATCGGTCACGCGGGGAGGCGGTGGCAGCGCCTCTGCCGGAACCGGTACCAACCCACACGGCACGGGCATGAGCGGCACCAACGCCGTACAGGCTTGATCCGGCCGGTCAGCGCCCTTGGTCTCGCCAACTGGAGACGAACACCCTTCGGCACAGCCAGCGCCAGTGGCGGGCGGCTCCTGGTCATCATCACCCTCATTGTCGTCGGCTACGCCCTCGAGGATCAACGCCTGCTCCTCCGGCCGCAGCAACCGCACCCGTAACTCCGAGCAGGTGCTGTGCCGTAGCTCCCATCCATGGGCCGCCAAAGTCCGTTGCAGTGCAACCACCGAGCACTCGCGGCCCTGCTCCGCCACCACCCGCTTGGCAATCGCGAGAATAGCTCGCACATCCTGTGGTTTCGCGGGTAACCGGCCGCTAACCAAACCATCCAGACCAAAGAACCGGTACCGCCATGCCCAATTCCCTAGGGTGTTGCGGTGCAAGCCCCACTGCGGCGCCAGATCTACGGCCGTGATCCAACCCAACTCGATGATCCGCAGGAGCATGAACCGCTCTTCGACTTGCGAATCCAGGGCGTAACTGCCCACCACGCGTTCATCGTGGCGAATCAAACGCACAGGGGGCGCGTTCTCCACCACTAATCCCCTGGCGATCGACACGGACCAGTGCGCGTCTCGATCCCGATGCCGAATCGGGATCTGCACCGGAAGCGGTAGAAAGTTCAGTGGCGTAGCCCTGTCGTCCATGACCCTTCTCTATCGCATTGTCGTCATCCCGTCAACTGTGCCTCGCAACTTTATTCTTGCGCCACGCACCGGGCTGTGCACAATCCACCAGCCCTCCGCATCCCTATCCGCGGCGCACTCGGCAGCCTTTCGCCCCACGGACCGCAAGCCCCACCACCGCACCTTCACCTTTGCGCGCCACGTCACAACCTCGGACTGGCGCCCGGAACAGCGGACCTTCCGCGTCGTGCCCCCCAGCACCGCCCGGCCCTCAGCTGGACCCTCCGTGGATGTCGCCCAAGCCGCGCGTGCCCCCTGCCAGGACCATCCCAGGCCAGCAACCCGTGCACAATCAACCATGCCGCCCTGGCCCCCGGCCCAACGCGGATGAGTCGACCTCTGAGCCCTGGACGCACTGGATGCGGTTCGAGAGGCCGTCGAGGCCGGGAACCTGTACGTAGTGGACGCCGACGTGGAGAAATTCTTCGGTGCGCCAGGAAAGCCTGGCGTCTCCAGCGGGTGAGATTCCCGCCCCGGAAAGGGTTAGCCACCCACCGGGAATCGAGCCTTGGGCCGGCGAAGGCGACGACGCCGACTAAGCGTAGGCAGAGCGACGTCCGGGCC
>DAHWHT010000328.1 GCA_027335515.1 Clostridia bacterium | reverse complement strand
ATGCCGCCCGGCGCTCGGCACTGGCGTTGCTGGCGCTGGAGGCCGCCGGTTGGACGTGCGCGGATATCCTGGACGAACGCGCGATCCAAAACGCCATGGTGGTGCATGCGGCCTTCGGCGGCTCGACCAACCTGCTGCTGCACCTGCCGGCCATCGCCCATGCCGCCGGGCTGCGGCGTCCGACCGCGGCGGACTGGGCGGCGGTCAACCGGCAAACCCCGCGACTGGTGGACGTCCTGCCCAACGGGCCGGACAACCACCCGACGGTGCGCGTCTTTCTGGCCGGCGGCGTGCCAGAGGTGCTGCTGCACCTGCGCCGACTCGGGCTCGTGGACACCACCTGCCGCACGGTCGGCGGGCTGAACCTGGACGCGGTTCTGGATTGGTGGGAGGGATCGGAGCGGCGGGCCGGTCTGCGTCGCCGGCTGCGGGAGGCCGACGGGATCGACCCCGACCGCGTGATCATGGACCCCGATGCGGCGCGAAGGCGCGGACTGACCCCGACCATCACCTTCCCGGTGGGCAATCTTTGCCCTGAGGGTTCCGTCATCAAGAGCACGGCCATCGACCCATCGCTGGTCGACGCCGACGGCGTGTTTCGCCACACGGGGCCGGCGCGCGTCTTCACCAGTGAACGCGCGGCCATCCGCGCCCTCAAGAGCCGGGGCCAAGACGCGATCCGCGCCGGTGACGTGGTGGTGGTCATCGGAGGCGGCCCGCTCGGCACCGGAATGGAGGAGACCTATCAACTGACTTCGGCGCTGAAGTTCGTGCCGTTCGGGCGCGAGGTGGCGCTTTTGACCGACGCGCGCTTTTCCGGCGTCTCCACGGGCCCGTGCGTTGGCCACATTGGACCCGAGGCCCTGGCAGGCGGGCCGATCGGCCGCGTGCGCGACGGTGATCGCATCGCCATCGTGGTCGACCGCAACCGTCTGGAGGGACGGGTCGAACTGGTGGGCCACGGCGCGCAGACCTGGAGCCCCGAGCAGGCCGCGGCCGTCCTGGCCGCCCGCCCGCCCCACCCCGATCTGGCACCCGCGCCTGGACTGCCGCAGGACACGCGCCTGTGGGCCGCCCTGCAGGCGGTCGGCGGCGGCACCTGGGGCGGGTGCGTGTATGACGTCGACGCGATCGTGCGCACGCTGGAGGCGGGGCGCCTCGCCCTCCAGGCCGATGGCCCGGGCGCCACGCCGGGGTGAGCGGCACCCGCCGCGGGGCGGACCCGCCGCGGGGCGGACCCGCGGCAGGGAGCCGGACCGGTTGCGCCGAAACGCCGCCACCAGGGGGTTGCGCCCGTGCATGCCGATTCGGACACCCAAAGCGGCGCTCCGCCGCTGGACGACCTCGGCCGCGACATTCTCGACCAGCCCCGTTCCCTGCGCGAGACGCTGGACGCGATCGCGTCGTGCGGCGGGCTCGCCGCCGCGGCGGCGCACCTGGCGGCGGCACGCCGCGTGCTTTGGACGGGGATGGGCGCTTCGCTCTATGCGCTCTATCCCGCGTACCTGCGCCATCTGGACGCCGGCGGCGCCGGGTCCTGGATCGAGACGGGGGAACTGCTGCACCACGCCGCAGGCCGGCTCGGACCGGACACGGCCGTCGTCTGCGCGTCGCAGTCGGGCCGCAGCGCCGAGGTGGTCCGCCTGGCGGAGGCCGCGCGCGAGGCCGGAGCCCGCCTGCTGGCGATCACCAACGCCCCGGACAGTCCGCTGGGCCGGGCGGCCGCCGTCACCCTGGGTCTTTGTGCCGGACCCGAGGCGGGCTGCGCCACCAAGACCCACACCAGCACCCTGGCCGCGGCGGATACCCTCGCCGCGGCGGCGGTGGGTCAGACGGATGCCCGGGCCCGCTGGGATGGCGCGGCCGCATCCCTGCAGCAGCTCAGCGCATCGCGCGCCCACTGGCTGGGGAACCTGACCCGGCAAATGGCGGCGGCACAGCACCTTTGGCTGCTGGCCCGGGGGCCGTCGCTGGCGGCGGCCCTCGGAGGCGCCCTCATGCTCAAGGAGTCCAACCGCCTGCACAGCGAGGGCATGAGCGTACCGGCGTTCCGCCACGGCCCGCTGGAAGGGGCGCTTCCCGGTCGCCACGCCCTGGTGTTCGTCACCCCGGGCGCCATCGGCCGCCTCGACCTGGATCTCGCCCAGGAGCTCATGGGCTATGGCATGGAGGTGGCCACGTTCGCCCCGGGCCGGCCGCCCGAGGCGGGCGTGCCGACGATCGCGCTGCCGGCCACACCCGGTGGCACCGAACCGTTGCTGAACGTGGCGGTGGTGCAGTGGTTGGGCCACGCCCTGGCCCTGCAACGCGGCGTGGTCCCGGGCCACTTCGAACGCATCGAAAAGGTGACCACGCGGGAGTAGGCGGGACCGGCCCTGGGCCGTACCGCGCGGGGAGATGAGGGTGGCGATGGCGGTTAGCGGTCAGGACCTGCGTCAGGTGATGCGGCGTTGGGCGACGGGGGTGACCGTGGTGACGAGCCACGGACCCACGGGCCGTCACGGAATCACGGTGAATTCCTTCACCTCCCTGTCCCTGGATCCGCCGCTGTGCCTCATCTGCATCAAGAAGGACGCGGTCGCCCACCAGGCGATCCCGGAGGCCGGGGGCTTTGCGGTCAACCTGCTCGCGGCCGGCCAGGCGGAGGTCTCCGCGCGCTTCGCGGGCCTGCGGCCGCATGTCGCAGACCCCTTTGCCGACCTGAACCTGGACCGCTCCCCCGCCGGCCACCCCGTGTTCACCGACGCCCTCGGATACCTCGAGTGCGCCCTGGAGGCCGACATCGCCGGCGGGGACCACACGATCTTCGTCGGCCGGGTCGGCCACGCCCAGGCCATGGCGGAGGCGGCGCCCCTGCTTTGGTATGGCGGCCGCTACCGGGATCTGGCGGGCGACTGACCCGCGCGTCAGCCGGCCCGGGTCGCCGCGAAGGAGGCGTCCTCGACGGGACGCGGGGCCGCGATCGCCTTCAGGGTGCGGTGCATCCAGACGGTCCAGCCCCAGTAGGCCGGTTCGACGACCTGCCAGAGGCGGTACAGCGCGGGCTGCAGCGGCAGGTCATACTCCCCGGCGTAGACGCTGACCTCGGGCCAAAACCCGCGCTTGAAGCGATACAACCCGTAACCCGGCTGATCGGGGGACAGCTGCCGCGGCACGCCCGTCATATCGTAGCTGGCGCAGCCGCAGGCGATGGCGCGACGGAGCATCGCCCACTGCACGGCATACGGCGCCATCACCTCGCGGTGGGTATCGGCGGACGCGCCATAGGCGTAGACGGCCTTGTCGCCGAAACGAAAGAGAATACCCGCCGCGACGTCCTCGCCCTCGTGGGATGCCAGATAGAGTTCCAGGTGCCCGCCGGGCGCCAGCGCGTCCCACACCTCTTGAAAGTATGGCAAACGCCGCTCCGCAAAGCCGTTGCGGGCGCAGGTCACGTCCAGCAGCCGGTGAAAGATGGCCAAATCACCGCGCCCGCCGCGGCGCACCACCACGCCGCGCCGCTCCGCCAAGCGGATGTTGTAACGGGTCTTGGCGTGGCACCGCGCCAGAACGGCGTCCGCCCCCCCGTCCAGCGGCACGACCACGCTGTAGCGCGGCTGCATGCCCTCGAAACGCCCGCGCCGATGGCCGATCACAAAACCGCGCGCCGTCAGGGCGCGCAGGACCCCGGGATCCGGCGGGGTGACCGGCGGGTCGATCTTGCACAGCACCGCGTGCCGGCGCTGCCCCAGCCGGCGCAGCGCCGCGCAGAGGGCGTCCAGGGTGCGATCGTCCCGATAGTCGAGCACCGGCCCACGCGGCAGATACAGCAGGCTGCCGCCGACCGGCAGGGCGCGACAGAGGACCAGCGCGGCACCACAGACACCGCCGGCGGCGTCGCGTGCCAGCAGGCGCACCGGATCCCAGTGCTGCCGGGCACGTAGTTCCCCCCAGGCCCAGGACTGCAGCACCCCGCCCTGCGGGTGGGACGCAACGAAGGCATCGTAGGCGGCGGCCTCGCCACCAAGGGCCTCGCGCACACGGACCGGCCCGCGGGCACGCGGACGAGACGGCAAGCGGGCGGCGGACACCGGACACCCCTCCCTCGGAAGACGGCTGCGGCGCCATGCTACGGGGCGGCGGCCGTCCGGCGTGCCTGGCAAGGCCCGGATCCGCCGGCGCATCCCCCGATCGCCGCCCCGCCAGCCTACGGATGGCCGGGTCGCGGCGGCTCACCCGGCCGGGCTCGCCAACTCCAGCAACTGGCTGACGGTCACCATGCGGTAGCCCCGCTGGCGCAGGACGGGCAGGAGCAGGCGCAGCGCCGCCACCGTGGAACTGCGGTTGCCGCCGCCGTCGTGAAAGATGACGATGCTGCCGGGCCGCACCTGCGTCTCGACCTGCTGCGCGATCGCCTGTGGCGTGCGCCGCAGGTAATCCATCGTGTCGATGTTCCAGGCAACAACGGTATACCCCATGTCCGCCAGGGCCCGCAGGGAGCGCGGGTCGCCCTGGCCCCGCGGCAGACGATACAGGGTCGGCCGGTTGCCGGTGATGGCCGTGATCTCCTGCTCCACCGGCTTGGCCTCCGCCTGAATCGCGACCGGATCCAGGCCGCGCACCGTCAGATGGTTGAAGCCGTGGTTGCCGATTTCCATCCCGTCCTGCGCCTCCTGGCGAATCAGCTGCGGGTGGCGGACCACCTCGCGGCCCACCACAAAAAAGGTGGCCTTCGCGGCATACTGCTGCAGCAGCGAGAGGACTTCCGGTGTGTAGGTCGCGCTCGGGCCGTCGTCAAACGTCAGGGCGACCGCCTTGACGGGCACGGGCACGGCGCGCACCACCCGTACCGGTACCGGCGCCGCAACTGCGGCGCCGGCGGCCGTCGCCCCGCCGAGCCCCAGGCCGACAAACAGCATGGCAAGGCCGCCCGCGGCTGCGGCCGTCCAGCGGACCACCCCGCCCGCATTCACGATGGGCCACCGCAGGCGCAGCATCCCCATCCCACCCCTCCGCAGTCTCCGCCCATCGCTACGACGGGCGCGCAGTGGATATCCCTGGCGGACCCGCCAGCGTCAACCGGGACGGCGCAGGCGGCGGGCGCAGACAAACACCAGGGCGTAGGCGCCGCCGCCGGCGAGCGCGGCGCCCAACACCCGGGCACCGGTGTCCGCGCCGGCGGTCAGCGCCCACACCCCCGCGGTACCCAGCCATTGGGCCGCAGCCGCGGGCAGCACCACCGCGGCGCACTCCCGCCACGGCGGCGCGCACCCGGACTGGCGGGTGACGGCCCGCACGTTCAGGACGGTCGAGGAACTCAGACCGAAGAAGATGCCGAGCGCCGCACCGCGCAGGGCCAGGCCGTGGGCATCCGTGAGCAGCAGTACCAGCGACGATTTGACCACCGCACCGAGGAACACCCCCGGCAGGAGGTCGGACGGCCGCCCGACCGCGTTGGCCAGCGCCGCGGCCACATACGAAAGTCCCAGGGGGATCGCGCCCCACGCCAGGACCCCCAGCGGAGGAGCCGCCTGCACGTTGCGATACAGCGTCAGGGCCAACGGCTGCGCCAGTTGCCAGACGGCAACCGCCGCCGGCGTCGCCACCGACAGCACCCAGAAATAGGCGGTGGCGCCCCGACGCCGGGCGGCCACCGCATCGCCGCGCGCCCAGTCGGCCGCCGCGGCCGGGACCAGCGCGCTGGCCAGCGCACCAAACAACACCGCCGGCGCGGTCGCCAGCGGCAGGGCCATACCGTTCAGCTCACCGAGGGCGGCCGTCGCGGCGTCGGCACCCAACCCGGTCACACGCAGGCGCCAGGCCACCAGGGCGGCGTCCACGGCCGCCGTCAGGGAGGACACGACGTTCGAAAGCCAGTTGGGCCCGCCGCCGCGCAGGAGGCGGCGCACCGGGGGGTCCGCCGGCGCCGGGCCGCCCTTGCCGCCGGTCCCCAACGCCTGGGTGCGGTCAAAGGCCAGAGCCGCCCCCATGCCGGTGAGGGCCCCTGCGGCCGGCGCCCACGCCACCGCGCCCGCGGCCAGCGGCGCCCGCTCGGGACCCGGGGGGCCTCCCGGCACAAAGCGCAGGGCGGCCGCCGTACCCGCCGCGACCCGGCCGAACTGCTCCACGGCCACGACGACCGCCGACGCCGCCACGCGCCCGCTGGCCTGCAGCCACGACTTCTCCCCGGCCAGCACCACCGCCAGGGCGATGGCCGGGGCGACGGCGCGCAACGCGCCGGCCGCGGCCCGGTTGCCCAACAGGTGGGCCAGCGACGGAGCCAGCCACGCCACCGCGACCGCGCCGGCCACACCCGAGGCCACAAGCAGCAGTCGGCTGGCCCGCAACAGCCGCAACGCCTCGGACCGTCGACCCCGCCCGAACTCCCCGGCAATCAGCGCGGCGGCCGCCACGGGCAACCCGAGCCCGCAGACGCTGATGCCGGCCGCCAGCACCGGCGCCGCCATCTCATACAGGCCAATGGCTTCGGCCCCAAGCCACCGCGCGAGCAGCACGCGGTAGACGGCCGAAACCACCTTGGCCGCCAGTCCCGCCGCCGCCAGGGCGGCGGCCCCCCGCAGCATGGCCCGCTCGGCTCCCCGTCTGTGGCGGATGGTGCGCGCCCCCCTCAGGACCGACGCCCGGCCGCCCGTCCCCGCGATACCTACGGTGAAGCGGGGTTGGTTATCCGTTGCGCGGGCGGGCGTCCCAGCGGGGGCGCGACGACGCGCCGACCCCTGAGGGAGATGTGAGGTTTCGGTGGAAACCACGGGCGAACGGCGCAGGGCAGGCCGGATGCGCGCCGGGTCGCAGGAACCGACCCCTCAGAACAGGACCCGCGCCTCGTCCCGGTCCAGCAGGGCCCCGACTTCGTCCAGGCGGGCGGCCAGGGCGTCA
>DAHWHT010000325.1 GCA_027335515.1 Clostridia bacterium | reverse complement strand
CTGCCGCCGCGGTGGCGCTGGTCGACGGGGCGGGCGTGGTGCGTGCGGCCAACCCGGCCTGCGCCGCCCTGCTGGGGGATGGGACGGAGCCGATGGAGGGTCGCGACCTGCGCGACGTGGTGCATCCGGCCGACCGCGCCGCGCTGGACGGCCTGTGGGCCGCGCTGACGGCGGACGCGGCGGCGGATGCCGGCGCACGGGTGCGGGTGCGCCATCGGCCCGGATGGCAGGCGGTGGAAGTCTCCGCCAGCAACCGGTTGGCGGACCCCGATTTGGCCGGAGTGGTTGTGACGTTGCAACCGGCGGTGGAGGCCCGTGGAGCCGATGCCCTGCGGGATCCCTTGACCGGCCTGCCGGCGCTGGCGCTGTTCCTGGATCGGCTCGACCGCGCCCTGGAGCCGGAGGGCGGATCGCCGTCGTCGGCGCTCTTGGTGCTGGAGGCCGGCGGGGGGGGCGCGCCTGGCGCCGAGCGGCGGGTGGCGGATGCCGTGCGGCTTGGCCTGCGCGCGCGGGACAGCGCCTGCTTTTTGGGCGACGGCCGGTTTGCCGTCCTGCTGGAGACGGTCGGCGGCGCGTCCGACGCGGCGCGCGTGGCCGATCGTCTGGGCGACCGCGTCGCCGACGCCGTCGAGGGGGCGGTGGTGGTCGGCGTATGTTTGGCCAAGGAATCCGGCGGGGATGCGGACCGCTGGCTGGCGGCGGCGCGCGCTGCCCTGGAGGAGCAGCGGGCGTCCGGCACGCGTTGGGGCGGGGCCGCGGCCGCGGCGGAGATCCCACTGCCGCAGGGGGGGCGCCGCGACCTGGAATCCGCGCTGCACCTGGCGATGGAGCGAGAGGAGTTCGATGTCCACTACCAGCCGATCGTGGCGCTGGCCAGCGGCCGTTTGGCCGAGGTCGAAGCGCTGGTGCGCTGGCGCCATCCGGAACGCGGCGTGCTTGCGCCACCGGAGTTCTTCGCGCAACTGGAGGACTCCGGACTGATCCTTCCCATCGGTTGGTGGGTGCTGCGCCGCGCCTGTGCCCAGGCACGCGTCTGGCACGTTCGGTGGCCGACCATCCCCCTGCTCGCGGTGCATGTCAACCTTTGCCTGCGGCAGCTGCGCCACCCGGGGCTGGCGGACGAGGTGGCCTCGGTTCTCGACGCGACCGGGCTGTCCGCGTCGAGCCTGGTGCTCGAGGTGGGCGACCCGGCGCTGACCCGCGTCCAGGACGGTCCGGAGGCGCAGCTGGCGGACCTGCGCCTCCGGGGCGTGCGGATCGCCGTCGACGACCTTGCCCCCGGGGAGGGGGCTCTGCGGCGATGGGCGGCCCTTGGGGTCGACATGGTCAAGATCGACCAGGGACGCATGGGCGGGCCCGCTCCGCCGCCGGGAGGCGAGGCCGTCGCTGGATCGGTGGTGGACCGCGCCAAGGCACTGGGCCTGGACGTGGTTGCGGTGGGGGTGGAGCGGCGGTCTCAGGCGCTGCGGGCGCATGCGGCGGGGTGTCCCCTCGGCCAGGGCCACTTCTTTGCCCGGCCCCTGACTTCGGCCGCATTGGATGCGCGGATGTCGCGGCAGGGCGACGTGGCGGAGTGGTCGCTTGGGCACCCGGCCGTCGATTCCGATGTCCATTCGATGGGGGGGTGAGCGTCCGGGTGGGTGCGGCGTGGGCCGACCGCCCGGGCGGGGCTATGCGTTGGTGGGGCCGTGGCGCGCACAAGGATGTGGATGAGGCCCCGCTGTCGGAAGGGTCGCCGGAAGCGGAGGCGCCGCCGCCCCGGTCGGCGGCCGCAACCGCACCTGAGGCAACCGCGTCGCCGGATGCCGCGGCCGCGAATGCGGGCCAGGACGGGTCGGTGTGCATCGAGTCCGGTCGGTTGCGGGTCGCCAATCCGTCCGGCCGCGGACGCTGGCCGATTCTGGTGGTGGCGCCCGACGCCGAGGTGGCGCTGTGGCTCAACGGCGAGCGCGTTTCGGGGGACGTGGTCTTGCGGGCCGAGGACGATGCCCGGCTCGCCCCCATCCTCGAGGAGGTTCCGGCCTGGATCGATGTGGTGATCGCCGACGACCGAATGCGGGCCTGGGTGACGGCCCATCCGCCGACCCGCCGCCGGGTGGAGCCGCGGGACGCCCCCCGGGCCCCGCGGGTGCGGTTGGAGGTCGACGAGCAGCGCGATGTGGGGGTGCTGCCCTTCGGGGTGCAGGACGTGGAGGCCGCGCTTGCCGAAGCGGGCGTGCGCGTGCCCATGCTGGCGGGGGCCGCGCGGGAGGTGCTGGCCCAGCCGGAGCGGCGGGTGCTGGTGGCCGAGGGCCGGCCGCCGGTCGCCGGTGAAGTGGGCAGCGTTTGGACGACGCTCCACGGGACGCTGCGCGAGCCACCGCCCCCGGTCGAACTGGACGCCGCGGATCCGCACGGGTCCGCGGGGCGTCCCTTCATCGAGATCGGCTGCCCGGTCGCGCAACTGCGGCCGGGCGTTGCCCCCGTACCGGGTCAGGCCGTGACGGGGGATGCCATCGGAGCGGGGGTTCCGCCATGGGCTCCGGTTCTGCAGTGCGGCGTCGGGGTGCGGGCCAGCGCCGACGGCCAGACGGCGATCGCGACCGTCTCTGGCCACCCCGAGGTGGTGGCGGATGGGGAGCACGTGTTTGTCGCCGTCTACCCCGAACGACAGGTGGCGGGCGACGTCGACGCCGAATGCGGGGACATCTTTTTTGACGGGGATGTTTGGATTGATGGCGATGTCCTGCCGGGGCGCACCGTCCAGGCATCCGGCAGCGTTCGGGTGCGGGGCGCGGTACAGCATGCCCGGGTGGAGGCCCGGGGCGGGGTGCGGGTGGACGGCGGGGTGGTCAACGCCGTCCTGGTGGCCGGAGGTGCGGGCCTGGCCTACATGGCCGCGCTGCCCGCGGCGGTGGACCTGCACGAACTGCTGGCCGAACTCGCTGTGGGCACGCTGCCCTCGCGCCCGGGGCGCATGGCCGCCGGCGCGGCGCGGTTGGTGCAGCAGCTTGGCCGGACGGAGGCGACCCTCGACCCGGAGGTGAGCGATCTGGTGCGGTTGCTGGGGGCGCTGGCCCGCATGACCGAAAGCCGCCTGCAACCGGCGCAGTCCGGCGGTGCGGCCCTGGTGGTTGCGGCGGCCGTCGTGGCGATGCGGCGCGCCCTCAAACGGGTCGGGTCCTGCCGTGCCGACCACCTCCACAACACGCGGGTGGAGGCCACCGGCAACGTCCTGCTCGGCGACCAGGGCTCGCTGCGCAGTGCCGTCGTTTGCGGCGGTCAGCTGCGCTGCGACGGGCCGGTGCGCGGTGGCCGCGTGCGGGCGGAACGCGGTGCGCTGCTGGGGGTGGTCGGCTCCGAGGGCGAAGTGGAGACGCGGATCGAGATCGGCGCAGACGCCGTCTTTCACGCCCGCGAGGTGCACGTGGGGACCGTGGTGGTGCGTGGGGATCAGGCTCGGGAGTATGGGGCGGTGACGCGTGACATCACCGACGCGAGTGCCTGAGATGCATCAGGTGTGCGGCGTGGGCGCGGCGGGGTCCACGATCAGCGTGTGCTCCCCGCGGTAGAGGACAAAGCCGGGTCTGGCGCCGCGCGGTTTCCAGACCTGGCGGCGCGGCGTCCAGTCGACCGGCAGGTTGGCGCCGCCGCGGCCGGCGCTGAAGTGGGCCGCCAAGCGGGCCGCGGCCAGGAGCGCTTCCTGGGGTGGATGGCTTGCCGCCGGTCCGGGGCCCGCGGCCGGAGGCTGGAGCAGGACGTGGCTGCCGGGGATGCGCTGCGCGTGCAGCCAGATGTCGTCCGGTCGGGCCAGCCGCATGGTGAGGTGGTCGTTGCCGCCGGCGTTGCGCCCGACCAGGATCCGCCAGCCGCCGGCGGCGGGGAAGCTCAGCGGGGGAGGGGGACCCAGCGGGGTGCGGGCGCGGCGTGCCGCGGACGCGGCGCCGACGACACCCTGCTCGGTCAGTTCCTGCTCGAGGGCGGCGAGTTCGGCGCGGCTTTCCGCCTGCGCCAGCGCGCATGCCGCCTCTTCCAGATAGGCGCGCTCGGCCTCGCTGTGGGCGAGGTGTTCGCCGATGGCCGCCAGGGCCCGTTTTTCCTTGTGGTAGCGGGCGAGCAGCCGTTGGGCATTGGCGCTCGGGGATCGCCGTGGGTCCAGCGGGATGCGCAGGGTGGTCTGGGGGTCCTCGACGGACGGGAGGTCGATTTCGGTCGCACCCTTTTGGACTTCGCCCAAATGGCACAGCAGGGTCTGACCCAGGCGCAGCCAGTGGTCGGCATCCCGGGCGGCCGCCTGCTCCGCGCGCTGGCGTTCCAGGCGGCGGTCCACATGGTTTTGTCGGGAGCGCAGGGCGGCGTGCAGGCGGCGCCGCAGGTGCTGCAGGTGGTCCTGCCCACTTTGCGAAGCGTCGGCGGCGGCGCAGGCGGCCGACGCCGTCTCCATGGGCTGGTAGGCGGAGCCCGGCAGCGGCCAGGCGGCGGGGGTCGTGCGGGCCCGGTCGTCGACCTGCACGCAGGGGCGGAAGTCGCCGGCGGCGATACTGGCGGCCAGTCCCGCCACCGCCTGGACCAGGGCCGCCTCCGATCCGTCCGCCGCGGACGGGACGGGGGCCGGCGGCGCCTGTGGGGCCCCCGCGGCCCATGCGGCCAGGGCGCGGGCAATCGGGCGGGAGAGGCCAAAGACGGTGGCCGCCAGGCGCTCCGCAGGGGGCTCGTCGTCCGGGCGATCGGCCCAGGCGGCCCGCAGCGCGGCCTGCAGGCCTTCGCCGCCGGCGGAGGCCAAGGTCTGCAGCGGGTCGATGCGCCCCTGCGGCCGGGGTGGCGGGGTGTAGGCCAGGCCGGGCAGGACCAGGCGTGTGGCGCCGTCGACGGGGGGGACCCGCCGCAGGGCGTCGCGGATCCGCCCGTCCGGTCCCACCAGCACGAGGTTGGGCCGGCGGTCGCCGATTTCGGCCACGAGGCGCAGGGTGGCCGGATTGCCGAGGTCGTCGCGGGCCACAAAGACCAGGTCGACCAGGCGTTCCAGCCCCGGCTGTTCGCAACCCACCAGGCGGGCCCCGTCCAACTGCCGCCGCAGCCACTGGCAGAACGCCGGGGGCGGCACCGCCCCGGCGTTGCCGCGCTGCGGCGCCAGGTATACGCGTGCGGCGCCGGGAACCACCGAAAGCCACAGCCAGGCGGTGCGGCCCGGCTGGTGCAGTTGCAGGGCGATTTCGCGCTCCGAGGGTTGCGCGACGCGCTGCAGCCGGGAGCCGGCCCAGGACGTGCGCACCTCGTGCGCGACGGCGGCGAGCAACCAGGCGTCCACGCACCCACCTCCCTGCCGGGCGTTGACCCCGCCGCGGCTGCGGTTCAAAGTACTGGGGCGGGGCTGCGCGACGCAAGTCGCCGGGGGGGGCGCGCACGTGATTGAGCGACCGATCCTGGTGGCGGCGGTGCTCGGCCTCTGTTATTGGTTGCTCGGTACGTTTGCCTTTCTGCGGCGGCCGGGGCTGGGGCGCATGGCCCGCTGGGCGGGCGCGAGTCTCTTGGCTCTGTGGGCGGGCGGGTTCATTCAGCTGATCCGCTGAGTCCGGGGGCGGCCGGTAGATCCACCCGCACGAGCGCGCCGCCGCCCGGCGCGGCTCCGAGGCGGATGGTGCCGCGGTGCCGCTCCACGATCCAATGGCACAGCAGCAACCCGATGCCCATACCGCCCGGCTTGGTGCTGCGCCTTGGCCTGGTCGGGTTTTCCAGGACTTCGGAGGGAAAGCCGGGACCCTGGTCCGTCACCTCCAGGCGCACCATGGCGTCGGCTCGGGTGGCGCGGATCCGGGCCGCGGGGGGCTCGGCGCCCGACTCGAGCGCATTGCGCAGGAGGTTATACACCAGCTGCTGCAGGGCCTGGGGTTCGCCCCGCACCCGCATCGCTTCGGGCGCGTCCACTTCGATGCGGGGCTCGCGCGCCGTGTTCTCGGCGAACTTGGCGGCGGCCCGGCAAATCTCGCTCAGATCGACCGGGGTGGTCCGCCAGGGCCGGCTTGCCGTCAGATAGATCTCAAACAGGCGGCTGACGGCTTCGACGCCGGCGATGGCGCTGCGGCAGTCCGCCGTCTCTGGTTCGAGGTTGTGGGTCGACAGGCGGGCGGCCAGCGACTGCAGGCGCAGATGGGTGATCGCGAGCGGTCCGCGCAGTTCGTGCGCCAGCATCGCGGGCAGGTCGACCGGTGATTGCGGCGGTGGACTGGCGGCCGGCGGGGTGAAGGCGGCGACCGCCTGCGGCAGCAACAATTCAAGTTCACCGCGTGCCGCCGCGTGCCAGGCGCGCAGCGCCTCCAGACCGTCGGTGCTCAGCCAGGCGGCGCGGAGGTTGACCTTGGTTGGGCCGGGGTGCGCGCTGAGGCGGCGCAGCTCGGCCACCAAACTGGAGGTGACCAGTCCCTCGACGCGGACGCACCAGTATTGGGCGAGGCGTTCCACCGAGACCGCGGCGGTTTCCATCAAAGCCTCCTCCGGTCCACGCGGGCAGGGGCATGCGGCCGGCGTCCGGCCGGTACCCATGCCCCTGAAGCAACGCGACCGCAGGCGGCCCCGGGGGTGGCGTGAACGGGAAGATTCCGCACGTGTATGAACCATTCGTGGTTCGGCACGACAGACCCACCTCCTGCGGCACGGTGTATGGCCGGCGCGTTCGGCGTCTGTTCATCTTGTCGGCCGATGTGCTTGAAGTTGTGATGGCGGCGCCATTTTGGAGCCGCGCCCGGCGTACGTTGGGTTCGGGCGGGGAGCGGCGCGGCCCGCGCGGGCCCCCGGTGGGACCGGAGGTGGCAGGGCCGGCAGCGGAATGGACAAAGGGCCCCCGCCCGTTCGGCTGCCGGGAGGGTTCCGCGCCCGCAAGGGGGAACAACCCACTGGTCCGGCGCGTAACGGCCCGCTGGCCGGCGGCGCGAGACGCGGAAGCGGGAGAGTGAGACATGCGGGTACTGGTTTGTGGTGGAGACGGCTTCTGCGGCTGGCCGACGGTCCTGCACCTGTCGGCGCAGGGGCACGACGTGGCGATCGTCGACAGTCTGGCGCGGCGGCAGTGGGATGTGGAACTCGGCACCCAGTCGCTGCTGCCCATTGCGACCCTGCCGGAGCGCGTCGCGCGCTGGCAGGAGCGCTCCGGGCACGCGGTGCGTTGCCACATCGGCGACATGACGGATGCCGCCTTTTTAATGGACGTCCTGCGGCGTGAAGAGCCGGAGGCCGTCGTGCATTTTGCCGAACAGCGTTCGGCACCCTATTCCATGATCGATCGCCAGCACGCGGTGTTCACGCAGGTGAACAACGTGGCGGGTACCCTGAACCTCCTGTATGGCATCAAAGAGATCGTCCCCCAGGCGCACCTGGTCAAGCTGGGCACGATGGGGGAGTATGGCACCCCGAACATCGACATCGAAGAGGGTTACATCAGCGTCGAGCACAAGGGCAGGCGCGACACCCTGCCGTTCCCCAAGCAGCCGGGGTCGATGTACCATCTGTCGAAGGTGCATGACAGCCATAACATTCATTTCTGCTGCCGCGTCTGGGGCCTTGCGGCCACGGACCTCAACCAGGGGGTCGTGTACGGGGTCCAGACGGCGGAGACGGCGTCCGATCCCGTCCTGTATAATCGCTTTGACACCGACGCGATCTTCGGCACGGCCCTGAACCGCTTCGTGGTCGAGGCGGCAGCGGGGCACGATCTGACGGTGTATGGCAAGGGCGGTCAGACGCGCGGTTTCATCCAGATCGCGGATACGGTGCGCTGCGTGGAACTGGCGCTGTTGCACCCGGCGCGGCCGGGGGAGTTTCGCGTGTTCAACCAGTTCACCGAGCAGTTTTCGGTGCTGGAGTTGGCGGAGCGCGTGGCGGCGGTGGCGCCGCGGCTGGGATTGCAATCCCGGGTGGCCCACCTGGCCAACCCGCGCGTCGAGCAGGAGGAACACTACTACAACGCGGTGCACACCGCCCTGATCGATTTGGGGCTGGAGCCGCACCGGTTGGACGATGCCCTGGTGTTCGAGTTGCTGCAGTTGGCGGTGCGGTTTGCCGATCGGATCCTGCCGGGTAAACTGCTGCCGACGGTGCGCTGGCGCTGAGGCGGCGGGCGACCTGCGGCATGCGCGAGAGGGGGGGGCCACGGCCTGTGCGGGTCGCCATGTTCACGGAGACCTATCTGCCATCCACCGATGGAGTGGTAACGCGCCTGCTGGCGACGCTTGAGGAGCTTAACCGCCTGGGCCATGAGGTGCTGGTCCTGGCGCCGGACGGTGGGCCGCCCACGTACGCGGGTGCCCGCGTGGTCGGTTTTCCCGGTAACCCGTTTTTCCTTTACCCGGACAAGCGGGTCATTTGGCCGCGGGTGCGGACGCTGGATCTGTTGCGGGATTTCTCGCCGGACGTCATCCACACCCTGAACCCGACGGTGTTCGGGATCGGGGCCATCCTCGCCGCGCGCAGCATGGGTGTCCCGCTGGTGGCCAGCTACCACACCCACTTTCCGCACTATGCCAAGCTGTATGGCTATGGATACCTGAGCGGGGTGATCTGGACCTACATGCGCCTGCTGCACAACCGCGCGGCCGTCAACCTGTGCACGTCGGACGCGGCGCGGGATGAGTTGGTGCGCCACGGCTTTGCACGGGTGCGGGTCTGGAGCCACGGCGTCGATCTGCGGCGGTTTCGGCCCCAGCCCCCCGATCCGGCCATGCGCCTGCGCCTGGGTGGAGGCAGTCAGGCGCCGCTGGTGCTGCTCTACGTCGGCAGGCTGGCGGCGGAAAAGCAACTGGAGCGGTTGCTTCCCCTGGCCCGCCGGCCGGACGTGCGCGTGGCCCTGGTGGGGGACGGACCGGCGCGGCAGGCGCTGGAGGCCACCTTCGCCGGTACGCCGGCGGTGTTCACGGGCAACCTGCACGGCGACGACCTGATCGCGGCGTATACATCGGCCGATGCCTTCGTGTTTCCGTCGACGACCGAGACGCTCGGCCTGGTGCTGCCGGAGGCCATGGCCTGCGGTCTGCCCATTATCGCGGCGCACAGCCACCCCAGCCACCTGCTGCTGGGTGAGGATGAGGCCGGGATCTTCTACGATGGGGATGACACGTCGGCGCTCCTGAAGGCGGTCGATGCCCTGGCGGGTTCCAGGCAGCTCGCCGACCGGTTGAGGGCCGGCGCCCGGGCTCGCGGGGCGCGGCATGGCTGGGACGGCCCCACGCGCCAACTGTTGGGGTACTATGACGAGGCGCTCGGGCTGGCGGGGGCGGGGGCGGGTGCGCCGCACTTGGCGTCGGGGGGCTCGGGTGCCGGGGGGCGCTGAATTGCCGATGGAGAACCGTTGGCCGGCGGAGGGCCGATCGGTGCCGCCGCCGTCGGCAGGCGAGCCGGCGACACCGCGGCGCAGCCCGTTGGCCTGGCGCCAGTATGGTCAATTTGCCACGGTGGGCTTTGTCAACGCCGCCGTGGATCTGGCCATTCTCAATATCCTCCTGGCGTTGTTCCCCACCACCAGCCGGATCGGCCTGACCGCGGAGAACTCCCTCGCCGTCGCCCTGGCGATCCTCAACTCCTACCTGTGGAACACGCGCTGGACCTTCCGCCGCCAGGCGGACGGCAGCGTCCGCCAGATGACGCTGTTCATCGCGCAGTCGGTGCTCAACATCGGCATCAACGACCTCGTCCTGATCCTCACCGCTTCTCAGGTGCATGCCCTGCACATCGGACCGCACTGGGTGAAGATGAACCTCGCCAAGGGTGTCGCGATGGCGTTCGCGTCCAGCATGAGCTTTTTCGTCATGCGCCTGGTGGTCTTCCGGCCCGGCGCCCGCCACCGCAACGGCCCATCCTAAAACCCGCTTTCGAGCGAAGGGCCACGACTGCAGGCGTTGAATCGGTGCCGCGTTCTGGACGCGCGTGGACGGGGGTGGCAGGCGTTGGCGGATCTTGTGGTGGACGGCGCGGAACTGGTGCTGCGGCTGACCGCGTTGGAGAAGGTCGAGGCGGTGCACGGGGAGTTGCGCATGCTGGCCTCGGTGGTGCGGGCGGTGGATGTCATCGATGACGCGCCCGCCGCCGTCCACGGTTGGCGGTCGCCGGGAACGGGGATTCCGGGCCTGCTGGCTGTGGGAACGTACCGGCAAGCGGGACGCAAGACGTTTGCTGTCGTCCACATGAACACCCGGCGCGGCGTGAGGGTCCGACTGGAGGGCGCGGACTACGATGAGTTGATCGTCGGGTGCGCCGAGCCGGAGCGGGTGGCCCAGCGCCTCACCGGGAATCTCCGGCGATGAGGCGCTCCGCAAAGGCCAACAAGAGGCCCCGCCCTGGCGCCGTGGCCAGAGTCGGGGCCTTTCAGGGCTTGACCCGCACCAGGCTTCGGGCGAGCGCAATCCCGCCGATGCCGTGCCCACGGATGTAGTACGCCGTGGAGCCGTTCGTCCACAGAATACGGAAGTCGGCGTTGTCGGCCGCGAAGCTCTGTACCACCCAGCCGTGCGTCTTGGGACCGATGGGATTTCCCCAGGAGGGCAGGGTGCGGCGGAGGGCTGTGATCGCCGGAAGGAACGCCTGCGGGGCCGTGGGGCGAGCGGAGTCGTTGCGCAGGATGAAGCGCCAGCCGCCCTCGGACCAAGCGATTCCCTGAGAGGGATAGAAGGTACCTTCCACGTTGCCGCTCAGGCGGCCCGACTGGGGCTGGGCTGTGAACTTTGCCAGTGTGGGCAAGATGCCGGACACCGAGCCCGTCGGACCGCCACGGATCCAGCCCATGGTGTTATCCATGCCCACGGTGGCGGGCCCGTTGACGGCGACCGGCCGGTTGGTGACGCCGATGGTTACCGAATAGGCGTCACGACTCGCCTGTACGGATGCATAGTAGGATGTCCCAGGCGGAGGGGGCGGTAGGGACCCCGGGAGGTACACGGGTATCGTTGTCGAGGCGAGGTGCGGGAGAACGCCTCGGAGTGGTCCCGCGACCGCGCCGCGTGGCGGCCCGGCGCGACCCGGCAAACTGGCGCAGGCTCCGAGAACAAGCCCCAACAGGACGAGCAGCAGTGAGGCGGGTCTCCGGAGGGCATGTATGGCAGGCGTCTTTGCCGTCCGGGACCATCCGTCCGCCGACACAAGACTCATCGCAGCACAACCCTCCGATTCGGGTGGGTGTTGCAAGAACCGTCTCCGCACCCGCATCGACGACCGGGGGCCGGAGGTTCGGGGGGGTCTCCCACGAAAATCCCCGGTAGGCGGTGATGGGCACAAAATAGTGGGCCGGCGCGCAGGGCAAAACGGCCGTTCGCGGTATGGACGGGCGGCGCTTGCCGGGGCGCAGGCGTGTGGGGGGATGCTCCCCCACGGACTCACGCTCGCCAGGCGTGGCCACTCGCAGCTGCCACCCAGGGCCGGTCGCTGGGGGGGAGCATCAGGCTCCAATCAAGCCAGCGCCCGTGTCCTCGCTACGGCCACCGTGCGTCTATACGGAGCCTACCAGATTTTCATGCTCCGTGGCGCCCGGCACGGGCATGGGGGACTATCCCAGCCGGAAGGCCACCAGATGGCCATCTGAGGTGGTGACCACGACGTAGCCACCGCCCACGCCCATCTGGGGTCGGCTGGCCGTCGCCCGATTCCAAGGTGGGCATCGGCGATACGCCCGCGGGGACGTGCTGGCCCTGCTGGGCGAGGGGGCTGCGGGAGGCGACCAGGCAGCCGCGGTCTACACCCGGGCCCGTACGGAGAAGCGGGCGGAGGCGGGGAACCTGGAGCGGCAGCGATTGCGCCTCGTGGAGTATGCGGTACGGCAGGGTGATCGCGTGGTGCTGTAGGTGCGTGATGTGGCAGCGGGCTGGAACGCGGGGGACGCGG
>DAHWHT010000319.1 GCA_027335515.1 Clostridia bacterium | reverse complement strand
CACCGCGCGTGGATCAGACGGTGAGCCGGAGGGCCGCCCGCGGTCTGCGCGGTCATGGCCCAGACGCCGGAGGGCGCGAGGTTCCGCAGGGTCGGCCGCGCCAGCTGACCACATGGGACAGTCTCCGGGCCGAGCCGATGGGCGCATCGTGGGTGGCCGACGGACAGGCGCAAGGTCTCGTTCGGTGGGAGCCGGACGACGCCCGCCCCACGTTCCACGCGGCGTTGCCGTGCGCCGACCCCGTGAAGGCCGCGTACCCGCGGACGGCCGAGGAGCCGCCCGCCGTCCACACCCCACACCCGAGCCAGGTGTGCCTTGTCGCGACAGGCGCGTCCTCGCGCCCGGGCGCAGCCGCACCGATGCGCGTAGCTGGGGCGATCGAGCCGACCCCGAACCCCGGCGGGGCCGGGAGCCGTGGACCTGACGCGGTGGCCGGGGCGCCTGGGTGCGGGACGTGGGCGCGCGCTCTCTCACGGTGCGCCTGCCCCTGGGGTGTACGGGCACGCCGTGGTATCACGACGGCAGCGCGCCCTGGTGGCCGCCGTCGACGCGGCGCCCGGCCGACGCGCCATACCCCTGACCGTTCGGTAGCAACGGGCGCACGGCCTCCGCTGTTAGGCCCGCGCGCCGCGCGTTCCCACGGGGGCTTGCCGCCGGACCCGCGGGCAATCGGGGCGTCCCCATCCTTGGGCGCCGCCGCGGGCGGATCGCGCCCCTGCTACACTGTCGGCAGGTCCGTCCCCCACGCCGCGGAAGGATGGTATGTCATGGGGATCGTGGTGAAGCGGCTCTTTACAGCGGACGAATACCGCCGCATGACGGAGGGCGGCATCCTGGCTGAGGACGACCGTGTCGAGCTGATCGGAGGGGAGATCGTCCAGATGAGCCCCATCGGCAGCGGGCATGCAGGCCAGGTAATGTGGCTCACCAGCGCCTTCCATCGGAGCGTGGGCACGCGGGCCATTGTGTCCGTTCAAAATCCTGTGGCCCTGGGCGAATACGCCGAGCCCCAACCGGACATCGCCCTGTTGCGGCCACGTAACGACTTCTACCGCCACAGCCACCCTGGACCGGCGGACGTGCTCCTGTTGGTCGAAGTCTGCGACTCTTCGGCCGCGTACGACCGGGAGATCAAGGTGCCGCTGTATGGCGAGGCAGCAATCCCGGCGGTTTGGCTCATCGACATGGCGATGCCCGGCGTGGTCGAGGTGTATGAGTCTCCAGAGGCGCGGGGGTTCCGGCGCGTCCGACGCGCCTCACGGGGAGAGACGCTCACGGTGCCCGATCTGCCTGGGGCGAGCATACCCGTCGACGATGTCTTGGGGTGAATGAGGCGCGGGACCGGGGCCGATCGCACCGGCCGCACCGCTGGTCTCATGGGTGCGCTGAACGGCGGGGGCGGCGCACTACGCACATCCACACCAGTTCGCGCAGTGGCCTTGGGCACAACGCTTGCCGGGCAGGCGACGCGCATCCAGAACCCCTACGGCAGAGAGCCGCCGCTGGGCTCGCTCGGAGCACGTCGCACATGCGGTCCATTGGGAAGGACACGGTCCGGCGGCGCTCGGCGACGACGCGGCCGGGGCGTTTGGCCTTCGCTGGGCAGGCGGGGGAGGGTGGCCGCGGAGCGGCGCGAGGTACCAGGTGTCGCCAGGGCACCCCCGTCACCTCGCGCGCCGCTGCGGTCCCGGCTATCGGCGGCCGACGCATGCGAAGCGCTGCTTGCGCCGGCCGCCGGTGCTGCCTAGGTGGCCCTGGAACGGCTGGGCGGAACCCTCCTCTGGGCATTGCCAGAGTGGGCTTCCGCCTGTCTCGGGGACGCCCAGTTCCACGCACGCTCGCGAAGTTGGTGGCCCCTTCATCGTCTATCCGAACAGTTCCCTGTTCGACACATCCAGGAACTGGGGGAACCTGAAGGCGGCCGTCCGCCCATCAACGGATCCCCGTGAACACGACCCCCTGGGTGAAGTGGCGCTGGGCGACGAAGAAGAGCACGATCGGCACCGCCGCCACCATCAGCGTGCCCGCCATCAGCTGGTTCCAGGCGACGACATGGCGGCCGACGAAGTTCTGCAGTTGGAGGGTCAGGGTATACAGGTTGGGGTTGTTGAGGTAGATCAGGGGACCAAGGAAGTCGTTCCAGGTACCCACGAAGGTGAAGACAAAGACGATGAGCATGGCCGGCACGGCGGAGGGCAGCATAATCCGCCAGTACATCATCCAGTACCCGCAGCCGTCGACCCGAGCGGCGTCGAAGATGTCCCGGGAGGTGGCCGCAAAGAACTGACGCATGAGAAAGATGTTGAACGCGCCACCGCCGCAAAAGGAGGGGACGATCAGCGGCAGGTAGGTGTTCAGCCAACCCAGGTCTTTGAACATGACGAACTGCGGGATCAGCAGGACGGTGCCCGGCAGCATCAGCGTCGCCAGAATGACCATAAAAACAGCGTCGCGCCCTGGGAAGCGCAGACGCGCGAAGGCGAAGGCCGCCATCGAGGCGGTCAGTTCCACCCCGACGACATTCGCAACCGTCAAGAACACCGTATTGAACAGAGACCGGAGGAAGTCCATGGTCTGCCACGCGCCGACGAACGCCTGCAGCGTCGCGGGATGCGGCACCCAGCGCGGTGGAAAGACCATGACCAGGGCCGAGCGCTTCAGCGCGGTGGAGAGCATCCAACCCAGGGGCACCAGCAGCAGCGCCGCGCCGACACCGAGAACCACCTCGGCCAAGACGTTGCCCGTTGTCCGGGCGAACTGCCGCCTCCGCCGTATGCTCGAACCCGCCACCATGTCTAGGCTTCACCGCCCCGTCGCATCTCGCTCTGGTAAAAGACGAAGGCCTGGGAGGAACGGAACACCAGCAGGGTGAGGAGCAGGAGCATCACCAGCATGATCCAGGCCATGGCCGAGGCATAACCCATCTTGAAGAATTCGAAGGCGTTCTCGTACAGGTAAAGCACGTAGAAGAGGCTGGCATTGTCCGGCCCGCCGCTGGTCATGACATAGGCCTGGGTGAAGATCTGAAAGCTGCCGATCATCCCGAGGACGAGGTTGAACAGGATCACTGGACTGATCAGGGGCAGGGTGATGTGGCGCGTGACCCGCCAAGGCGATGCGCCGTCGATGCGCGCCGACTCGACGACCTCCGTGGGCACGCCCTGCAGCGCGGCGAGGTTGATGAGCATACTGCCGCCCACGCCCCACAGGCTCATGAGAACCATGGCCGGGATCACCCAGCCCTCGCTGTAGATCCACTGCGGGCCCGAGATGTGGACCTGGCTGAGCAGGTAGTTGATCAACCCCAGGCTCGGATTGAACAGCCAGAGAAAGAGCAGGGAAACCGCAACGCCTCCCACCAGGCTGGGCAGGTAGTAGATCGTGCGGAACAGGCCGATGGCCGGGATCTTGCGGTTGAGCAGCATGGCCAGCACCAGGCCGACAGCGATGCTCAGGGGTAGGCTGACCACGACGTAGTACCAGGTAACCTCTAGGGACTTCCAGAACAAGGGATCCTGCAGCAGTTGACTGTAGTTCTGCATGCCGACGAACTGCATCTGGATGAAATTGTAGTTGGTCAGGCTGATGTAGAAGGCAAAGCCAATGGGGAAGGCCGTCAACCCCAGCAGCCCGACGAGCGCGGGTGCGATGAACAGGTAGCCGGCTACCGCTTCCCGGCGGCCCAGACGGCTACCGCGGCGTGGCCGGCGCACTCGCAAACCGGTGCCGGCGGGAGGGCCGGCGTTCACGGCGGCGGCGCGCACCGGCGCGGATCGCCCGTGTGCCATAGCGGAAATCCCCCTTTCCAAGAATCGTCGGGCAGAGTCGCTGGCGTGCCCCTCCACCGCGTGGTGCGCGCATGGCGGCCGCCGGCGGGGAGGCCACGCTGCCCGCTGGCGCCCCAGTGACCCACAAGGTATGCCGGGTAGCCCCTCAGCGACCGGCAAGGCACCTCAACGGGCCTCACCCGCCGCCAGCGGCTCCCGTGCCAGGGACCCGCCCGCTCCCGGGACTCCCTGTAGGGAGGCCCACCCTGCCAGGGCCCCTCGCCTCTGCGACGATCGGGGGATGCTCAAGTGTTCCCGCCGCTCGCGCGGGCTGCCTGCCGCGTACAAGCCGCGCCCCGAGGGGGCGGAAGCCGCCCCCTCACCCCCACGACCGGCAGCCGAGCCCGGGTACCTGCTAGGACGGCACGCTGTACTTGGGGCTCTTCCACTGTTCCAACAGGTCGCCGATCTCCGTCGGCAGCGATGCCTTGTGGGTCTCCACAGCCTGCCACCCCGGATTCGCGACGTTGGTGACGAATTGATTCACGCTGTTGAGCGGCGGCGGCGCCGTATACGAATAGTCCGCCTGGGTCAGGAGATAAAAGAACGCGCCCATGGGACCAGTTGCCTTCTCCGCCACGTCCTTGCGGTCCGGCATGCCGTAGCCCGTGTCCAGTTTGAGGAGGTTGGCCGTACGGTCAGTGGCCACGAAGTGCAGGTATTGGTAGGCCGCCTCCGGATCGCGGCAGGTGTTGGTGATGGAGAGTGGGTAGATGCCGACATGCACCGGGTAGCGCTTGTCGCGGATGCCCGGCACCACCCGCCACTTGAAGGGTGGCTTGGAGGCGAGCAAGGGCGAGATGGGATACTCGTCCACCATCATCATGCCGATGTTGGAACTCTGAAAAAGCGTCACGCTACCGCCCGTGCCCCCCAGGCTCGAGACGGCCGCCGCCGGCGGGGCGGCCCCGAGTCCGAGCAAGTAGTCGTACTGCCACTTGTAACTCGCCCGGATGATCGGGTCGCCGATGTTATACGTCGTGCCATTGGGACTGAAGCTCAGCGGGCCGCCCTGCGCCACCGCCATGTACTCAGAAGGGAAGAATGGCGCCACCGGCCAGGTGTTCTTCCGGCGTTTCGTCCACGTGAGCATTTTCAGGATAGCGGCCTGGAATGCCTCCAAAGAAAACGGGCCGCTGGCCGGTAGCTTGACCCCCGCGGCCTGGAACATATCCTCGTTGCAGTAAACACCCAGCTCGTTGTAAATGGCGGACGGAAAGGCGTACGTCCTGCCCTTGACCACATACTGGTTCAGGGCCTCGCGATTGACAATGGTGCCCAGGAGTTCATTGTCCAGCTTGATGAACTCGTCCAGGGGCTTCAGGACACCCTCCGGGCCGAAGGGATCGACCTGGTACCAGTTGACGATGTTGGGGGCCGTGCCCGTGGCCAGCTCGATGGCCATCTTCTGATTGGCAATGCCGCTGTACTGGACGCGGACGGTCTTCTGGCTGGCGTTGAACAGCGAGACGATCTTGCGGTGCATGTCCGCCTGGCTCGTATACACCTCCCAGTTCCCGTAGGTGATGATGGTGGGGTCCCCGACACTGGCCGGCCGCGCGGCGGACGCGGCTGCAGGCATCTGCCCCAGGGACGCAGCCACCGCCATCCCGGCCGCTCCAGCCGCGGTATTTCGGAGCAAGTCTCGGCGCGTAACAGGTGCTCTCATGGCCCTCACCCCCTTGCCTACTCGAACACGGGTCACGCACGGGCGGGCGCCGCAGCGGCGCCCCCCCCATGGAAAGGGCACCTCCTTTCGGCCGCCAGCGCGCCGCAGGTACGCCAACCCGCGGCGAAGCGCCTCTCCCGAAAGCAGGTAGCACCCACGCGTGGTCTGCGCCCGCCCTCCTGACGGGAGATAGACACCCGCCTCGCCTGGCGCGTGCCGCAGGGAGTGCCGCCACCTGCAGCCGCGAGCGGGCACCCCTGCAGCGCCCCCGTCAAGCTACGGCCCCGGCGAGCCGATGATCCGTGAGGCGTACTACCCGTGTACGTGGGCGATTCGGTGCCCCCCGTAACGGGTCCTGCTAGAGGTGCTACCTTCCGGCAAGTGAGTTTTGAGACGGGCAACCCGGACGGGCGGGTACTGGTGACGGGGGGGGTCGCGCGCCGTGGCGCGCGCCGCGTGTCGGAACCCCGCGATGGCCGGTCCCCCTCCGGGACGAGCGGGCGAAGCTCCAGGAAGGCGGCAAACAGTCGTGGATCGCCGCGCCGGTGAAGGCGGGCAGGATGCCGACGGCGTTCATGGCCTCCTCGCCGGGCTTTTCGTGGACGGCGTAGAAGGTGAGCAGGGCGGTGCAGGCGACGTACACCCCGTGCCCTGGACCTGTACCCCGGTCTCCTCGAAGTGCGCGGCGGGCTCGGCGATCAGACCGACCGCTGCAGCGACATCGCCACAGTCGTTGACGGCCGGGAGCGCCCTCCGGGTGCGGGGCGACCCGCCGTTCCGCCCTGGGCCTGGACCCCCGGGCTGTTCAGTTGCAAGCCGCGGACTGTCGCGTCGGTCGCGGCCTCCCGCGGGCACCGGCCGCGCTGCTCGGCAACGGACCCGTGGCCGAGCATGCCTCGCAGGACGGGCCGTGGCCCCCGCGGTGCGGCGTCGCCATCTTCGCGGCGCCGGCGCGGGCACCTCCAGAAGGAACCTGCCCTGGGCCGTCGAAACACCTTACTCGGTTATCGCGCCCACCCCGGGCCGTAACCGATAAGAAGGAGGCAGGCGGAGAAGCGATGGCCTTGACGGGGGACGAATCGCCAGGCTCCGGTCCGCGCCTGACGCGGCGGCGCGCGTTAGGCTATGGTGCGCTGGTCGCCGGGGCGGTCGCGGCAG
>DAHWHT010000308.1 GCA_027335515.1 Clostridia bacterium | reverse complement strand
CGCCACCCAAGGTGACTTTGTCGTAGGGCTTCGACGGCTAAGTCTCCCGAGCCGTCGCCTACCAGCTACACGGCTGCTTGGCCATTACCGTGACCGGACTTTCACCGGCTAGTTCAGCACAGCCTCGTGGTACACGGGCCGAACCTCAGCCGGCGGCGCCACGACCACCGGGTCTTCCCGTACCTGCTCCGAGGCCTGAGCATCACGGCGCCGAACCAGGTCTGGGGGATCGACCTGACCTATATCCCGCTCCGGCGAACGTGGCTGTATCTGGTGGCCCTGTTGGACTGGTATTCGCGATACGTGGTGGAGTGGGAACTCGGGGACACGATGGACGAGGAGATCGTGTTGGCACCGGTGCGACGCGCCCTGAGCCAGGCCCAACCCGCGATCCTGAACAGCGACCAGGGGAGCCACTTCACGGCCAAGGACTACGTGGACCTGGTGGATGGCGCCGGCGTGCTGGAGGACGCCCTGAGCTTCCTGCGGGGCTTCTTCCCGTGGTACAACCGCGAGCACCGGCATACGGGGATTGCCTTGCTGACGCCGGAAACGGTGCACTTCGGCCGTTCCGAACAGGCCCTCATCTCCAGGCAGAAAGTACTCGACGCTGCCTTCGACGCCCACCCCGAGCGCTTCGCAGGCAGGCGCCCCCAGGTGCCGCAGCTTCCGAAGGAGGTGTGGATCAACCGTCCCTGGCATGCGTCATCCCTACAGACGGTGTGACCGCGGGGCAGCCGGCGCACGACCCGAGCTCGAGGGCACCGAACAACGAGAACAAAGCCGAGGTCCCTACCCTAAACTCGACCGGCAAAGTGTCTCAAAAGGCTTGACACGTTCCGGTAGGCGCCGCCGGCAGCCACCGCGGCGGACGACGGGCCCGCGTCGTCTGTTCGAACGCGTGCGCCAAGCGGATCAGGGTCGACTCACTGCGCGCCCGGCCCATGAAGGTGATATTGACCGGCAGGGGGCCGCGGAAACCGGCCGGCACGCTGATCAACGGGTATCCCGCGCGCGCCGCAGGCGACGAACTCCCGTGCCCCTGGCGCGTCCCGTGCTCCAGGTCGGTGACGACCGCGGGGCCGGCGGTCGGAGCGATCAGGGCATCCAGGTGGTGGCCGTCCAGCAGCGCGTCGATGCCCCGCGGCCCGGCCAGGACGCGGCTGCGCCCCAGCGCCGCCCGGTAGGCGTCCTGGTCAAGCGGACCCCGCGCCGCGGCCGCCTCCAGGACCTCCTGCCCGAAGTGGGCCAACTCCCGTGCCGCGTGCGCCTCGTTGAAGGCGATCACCTCGGAGAGGTTCCGCACGGGCAGGCCGCGGCGACGCGCCAGATAGGCGTCGAGGCCCGCATGGAACTCGTGGAGCATCACCTCGAACTCCGAGTCATCCGCGCGCAGTTCCTCCGCCGTCGGCAGCACCAGCGGATCCACCACCACCGCCCCGGCGGCGCGCAAGGCCCGCAGTGCCTCCTCGACCACGGGGGCACTGGCCGGAATCCGCTCGATGTCCGCGCGCAGCACACCGAGCCGCGCACCCCGCAGCCCCTCGGGATCCAGGCAGCGTCTGAAGTCGACCGCCGTCGGGGCCCACGCGCTGGCGGGATCCCTCGGATCCAGCCCGGCGATGGCACCAAGCACCACCGCCGCATCCGCCACCGTGCGGGCCAGCGGACCGACGCTGTCTTGGCTGTATGCGATGGGAATGACGCCGCCGCGACTGGTGAAGCCGACCGTTGGCTTGATGCCGACCACGCCGCACGCGTTGGCCGGACTCACAATCGAACCATCGGTCTCGGTACCGAGCGCACAGGGAGCAAAACCGGCGGCGACCGCGGCGGCCGAGCCCGAACTCGAGCCACTGGGATTGCGATCCAGGACGTGGGGGTTCTTGGTCTGACCTCCCCGGGCACTCCAGCCGCTGGTGGAACGCCGCGATCGGAAGTTCGCCCATTCGCTGAGGTTGGTCTTGCCCAGCACCACGGCGCCCACCACCCGCAACCGGGCCACCACCCCGGCATCCAGGGACGCCGGCGGCCCGACCAGCGCCAGGGAGCCCGCCGTGGTCATCAGGCGGTCGGCCGTGTCGATATTGTCCTTCAACAGCACGGGGATGCCGTGCAGTGGGCCCCGCGCGCGCCCGCGTCGGCGCTCGTCGTCGAGGGCCTCCGCGATGGCCGGGGCATCGGGATTGACCTCGACGACCGCCCCCAGGCGGGGG
This sequence comes from Clostridia bacterium, assembly GCA_027335515.1. Next base: position 15,965 of record DAHWHT010000308.1, on the reverse strand, counting down.
CCCGACCGATCAAGCCTGGCGATGCGGTCCAGGCAGTATCCGGCGAGTTCTGCGGCGCTCAGGCGTCCGCCGCACATCGCCGCCTGCAACTCCGCGATCCCGGCGTCGTGGATCTCCATGCCGCGGAGGTTCGCCAGACGCCGCCCCCCGCCTGCGGTATGCGGGCACCAGGGGGCGGCCGGGCGCCGGGATGCCGCGGCCCGCCGGAGTTCGGACACCCCGGCGGCCCAAATCCCCTGCGCCGGGGTGCCCCAACCCGACGCCGGCGCGGCCCGGCCACCCCAGGCGGTTCAGATGTAGTTGAGGCCGTTGGTGCGCGGCCACCGCAGACCGGCGGCAAACCCCCGCGCCAGCAGGTCCGCCGCCCCGCCGCGTCGGTGCCGAGCGGCGGCCAGGGCCCGGGCTCCGTGGCGATGCCGGCCACGCGGGCCAAGGCATCCGGATCCAAGACCAGGGCCGTCCCCTGATGGCGGCGGCCCTCCATCGCGACGCCTGCGGCGCGGCACCGGGCCCCCAGGGCGTCGTCCCCGGGCTGCGCGATCAGCTCTCGGCCACCTCGGCCCCCGACGCGGCCAGGACCTCCGGCAGGGCGTCCCACAGCGCGTCCCGGTCCCCGCTTGCGCGGCGACCGTCTTCCACCATCATGGGGCAGAGGCTGAACCCAAACGGAGCGCCGAGGCCCTCCGCTGGGGGGCAGGCTCATAGATCCGCGGACCACAGCTACGGCCGCATCCCTTTGGGTCCATTCGGCCCTGGCTTGCCGTCCGAGTAGCAGTAGTGGGGACCCCATCAAACACCCACAATCAAGGCGGGATAACGGATATGGTTTCAAGAAGGAGCGTCGGCTGATGTCGCTAGCCGCAGACCGCCAGATTGATCTCAGCGGAGGCACGTGCGTCATGCCGGTCATCACTGCCCAGCGCATACTCGCCTTCATCGGCCCCGGACGCATCCTGTGCGTTAGAGCTTCCGGCGCGGCCACGCGGCGCGACCTGCGCGCCTGGGCCAGCGCGGCTGGCGTCGAGGTGCTGGGCGAGGAAAACGACGCGACGGATACCTTTCGTCTCTATCTCCGCCAACCTGGGGAGGAATCGACGCCATGAAGAAGCTCGCGATCATTGTCCGTGAGGATGCCTACGACCGAGTACTGACGCCGCTCGCCTTCGCGTGGCTTGCTGCCGCCTCTGGCACTACGGTAGACCTGCTCTTTGTGAACTGGGCCGCCCGGTTGCTCCTGCCCGGCGAGGCTGCGCGCGCCCGCGTGGCGTCCGCCCACGCCGATCAGGACGGCTGGCTGAAGGATCAGGTCGCCGCCGCTGGATTGCCCAAGGACCTCGGGGCACTGCTCCTCAATGTTCATGAATCCGAGCACGTGCACTTCTGGGTCTGCAGCCTTGCCGCCCAGATCTTCGGCGTCACCGCCGAGGCCACCGACTCGCTGTGCGATGGCGTCATCGGTGCCACCACCTTCCTGCACGAGTATGCGGCCCCCGCCGACCTCACCATGACGTTCTGATGCAGGCGTGGGAGATGTAGGCGTCGGGGCCGCTGCGGGGCCACACCCAGCGCCGCCGCCGCGGCCAGGGAAGCGTGGGCAAGCGGCGGGATCACCACCCGGCGTTTGCGGACTTCGGCGGCCAAGCACCGACGCCGCGCCCCGCGCCGCTACAACGTCCACAACGCCTGCCAGCCCCCGCGCGGGGGCTGGCAGGTACGCGAGCACGGCAGCACCGACCTCGCGTTGGCAGTGGCCCAGCGCGAGTCGCCCGCCGCAGCGGTGCGCCAGCGTCTGGCCGAGTGCGCGCTCGCCCCCGGTCACCGCCAACCAGCAAGCGCGCGGTTCAGCCCTCGTGCCCACAGATCGGCGGTCGCCGTCTGCGCCAGACGCTGCTCCCCGGCGGACCCGGACCACAGGCCGATGACCTTCTTGGATCCGTCACCCCGCACGCCCAGCGCGAGCGTGACCCTCTGTGCGTCCGCCGCTGCCGAGGCCAACCAGACCAGCGGCCACGACCGGCCGGCCAGGTCCAGCGACCGCACGGCCCGGAGCGCCACCCCGGGAGGGGCAGGGGCGATCGGTGTCCCGGAGGTCTGCTTTGCCGCGGTACGCGGGACCGGCTGCGCCACGCCTCCCTTGGACGCGCCCTGACGCAAGGCCGCGCCGACGACTTGCTGCAACGGGTCCGCCAGGGCCTGCGGGCAGACGGAGCCCCCGTGGCCAGGCCCTCCCTTCCTCAAAATCCACAGGTTCTGGGACTACCCCGCGATTCTCGCCCCCTGGTCCCTGCCCCCACGATGTTGTTGGTCCCTCATCTGGCGATCGCGGGTGTCCCAGAACTCACAGACCGGTTCCGAGCAAGCGTTGGCCTCAGCCAGGGACTCGGTACGTCTGCCCTTGTTGGCAACCCACGTGGTATTGTTCGGACAGACGCTCCCTAATGGATGGTGGCGAGTGAGTTCCTCTCGTGATTTCTTGGGTGTCATCATTCTTGAGAGTCTCAAGGACCAAAGTGTGCTCGACAACCGAGTGACCATCGTCAAGGAATCCGACGTTCTACCGCCCCCTGGTGATCCGTATCCTGTGTGGAGTCGACGTCTGGTCACCGTCGCGGCCGCATCGATGGTAGCCTTGGCCGAAGCCATCGCACAAAATATGACTGAGGACTTTTACAACCACTTTGTGGACGACACCAGGCTTATCGTGGTTTTTGCTGGCCGGTATTTCGTCGTAGACAAGCTCGACAAGACTACGTGGCACCCGATGGTCGAGTACGGGAAAACCGTGCGCGTTGGGCCGGAGTGGACATTACGGATTCCCGTAGACTGCGACAAGTTGCTGTGAGGTGGATGCCTCGCCCGTGGTAGGCGCGCGCGCAGTGTTTGGCCGTGATCCGCGCACGATACGTGTCCGCGAGAGCCTCCACGGGCACGGTCCGGGGCGGCAGGCCGCCCCTGTACGGTAGGGAGGGGCCGCCCTGACGGGTCAGCCTACCGTGCCCGCCACTCCCTGGCCGGGGCGAGGCCGGCGCTGGCTCGCGGACACGTATGTGGTTCGCAACGTAGCCAAAAAGCCCGTACGCCTCCACCCAGGCGGGGGCCCGACCGGTCAAGCCTGGCGATGCGGTCCAGGCAGTATCCGGCGAGTTCTGCGGCGCTCAGGCGTCCGCCGCACATCGCCGCCTGCAACTCCGCGATCCCGGCGTCGTGGACCTCCATGCCGCTGAGGTTCGCCAGACGCCGCCCCCCGCCTGCGGCATGCGGGCACCAGGGGGCGGCCGGGCGCCGGAGTTCGGACACCCCGGCGGCCCAAATCACCTGCACCGGGGTGCCCCAACCCGATGCCGGCGCGGCCCGGCCACCCCGGGCGGTTCAGATGTAGTTGAGGCCGTCGGTGCGCGGCCACCGCAGACCGGCGGCAAACCCCCGCGCCAGCAGGTCCGCCGCCCGCCGCCCCGCCGCGTCGGTGCCGAGCGGCGGCCAGGGCCCGGGCTCCGTGGCGATGCCGGCCACGCGGGCGAAGGCATCCGGATCCAAGACCAGGGCCGTCCCCTGATGGCGGCGGCCCTCCATCGCGACGCCTGCGGCGCGGCACCGGGCCCCCAGGGCGTCGTCCCCGGGCTGCGCGGTCAGCTCGGCCACCTCGGCCCCGGACGCGGCCAGGACCTCCGGCAGGGCGTCCCACAGCGCGTCCCGGTCCCCCCCGAACTCGTCGACGGGCAGCACGCCCGGCCCGGTCTGCGGCGCCTCGGGCCGACGCACCCGGCCCAAAAGCAGGTACGCGGACGGAGACGCCGCCCCGGGCCGACGCACCAGGGCGGCCGACCGACCCCGGCCCGCAGGCACGTAGCCCTTGGCGGCCGCCAGACGGATCCAGTCGTCGGCGCTGCGCACGTAGCGAACGGGCTCGACGGCCTGCAACGCCGCGATCGGCTCGACCCCGGTCGCCACGGACACCTCCACCGGCCCGCCCGGGACCCGGGCCAGGGCGGCCGCATCCACGCGACAGCGCAGCAGCGTGCCAAACGACTCTGCCCCCAGCCGGCGATACAGCCCGCGCCCCCCCGAAATCAGTGCCAGGGCCGTGCCCTCACCGCGCAACCCCTCCAGGGCATCCAGCAACAGCCGCGTCGCCAGCCCCTGGCCGCGGTGCTCCGGCCGGGTGCACACGGCCCCGATGTGGGCCGCGGCGGCCTCGCGGCCATCGACGACGACCCTTCCACGCCACACCCCCACCAGGGCGACCGGCTGGCCGTCGCGCCAAAAGGTGCGCAGCCCGTCGCCGTTTTCGGCGCAAAACAGCGTCGGAAACTGCGGCCCCATGCCTTGCTTGAAAACGGCGTCGGCAAGGGCGACGACCGCCGCCAGTTCGTCCGCCCGCGTACCCCGCGGCCCATCGGTATCCGTCATCCCGCCATCGTCCCTCTCGTTTCGGCCAACTCTGGGCTCTGCCGCCGGGTAGCGGCACCCCGACCGCTGTCGGACCGGACTTTCGCCAAGACGACGGGCTGCGCCTGGGTAGAATCGTTTCTCCGGGCCGACGCGGCGGCGGCGTGCCGGGCGCCTTTTGAAGCGGAGGCAAACGGCGGCGGCACGGCGGAAGGAACACCAGGGGGGGACAGGGAAATACTGTGATCGCAACGGTGCCGCTCCCGACCACCACGGTCGTCGGTGTCTTCCCACCCGCCCGCGGCAGACGGAGACCGCCCCCGCCGAGGCCCCGCCGGGTTCGCCGCAGCCCCAACGACCGGGCGGCGTATCGGCCTCGCCCCCCAGACCGCGGGGTACGGCAGGGGCCGGGGGTGCCTGCGCCGCACCCCGGGAGTGGCGCGCCCAATGGGCCCAGGGCCCATGGCGCGGGCCGCGCGACGGGCGGGCGGGCCGTCTGGCCGGGAAGGCGATCGATACCTGGGGGTGGCGGGGCGTGCGCGTGCTCGTTGGACAGTTCGGCGGCCCGACGGCCGTGCTCAACGCCTCCCTCTACGGAGTTCTGGAGGGGCTGGCCCGTCCGGGCGTGACCGCACTGGGCGTGCGCGGCGGTGGTCAGGGACTGCTCGCCGGCAACCTGATACCCCTGAGCGGCCCGCCGCCCGCGTGGTTGCGCACCACCCCGGGCGCCGCCCTGGGAAGCGGGCGGCACCGCCCGGATGCGCAGGACGACGCGCGCCTGGCGCGAGTGGCTTCCCAGGTGGACGCCGCGGTGCTGATCGGCGGCAACGGCACCATGGCCTTGGCCCAGCGGCTGGCCGCGGTCGGCGAGGGTCGCCTGCCGGTCGTCGGCGTGCCCAAGACCATCGACAACGACCTCCGGGGCACCGACCACGCCCCCGGCTACCCGAGCGCCGCCCGTTTCGTCCTCACCGCGGTGCGGGACTTGGCGACCGATCTGCGGGCCATGGCCGGCTTCGAGGATGTCCGTCTGATCGAGGTGATGGGCCGCGACGCCGGCTGGCTCACCGCCGCCGCCTCGCTGGCCCGCCGCCACCCGGGCGACCTGCCGCAGATCGTGCTGCTGCCCGAGCGGACGGTGGACCCCGAAGGCCTCTGTCAGGAGGTGGCGGACCACCATCGCCGGGACGGCAGCGTGCTGGTGGTCGTCGGCGAGGGTGTGCGCGACCGCGCCGGCGTCCCCCTCGGGCTGCAGCCCACGGACGCCAGCGGCCGCACCCGGGTGCTGGGCGGGGCCGCGGCGGAACTGGCCGGCCGGCTGCGGGCAGCCCTGGGGCTGCGGGTGCGGGCCGAGAGCCTTGGCTTCCTGCCGCGCTGCCTGAGCGCCGCGGCGACATCGTCCGACCGCGCCGAGGCCGAAGCCCTCGGCCGCGCCGCCGCGCGGGCGGTGCTTGCCGGCCGTGGCGGCTTCATGGTGGGCTGGGCGGATCGGACCAGCGGCGCCAGCGCCGTCGAGGGTCCGGACCCCGTGGAGACGCCACTTGCCGACGTCGCCGGCAGGGATCGCCCCCTGCCGCCCGAACTGCTGGATCTGGGTGACACGTTTCGCGACTGGCTGACGCCCCTGGTGTCTCCCCTGCCCGTTTGGCCGCCCGACCGACTCTAGAGATGCCGGCCCCATGCCGGTCGGAGGGAACCGCCCATGCCGTTGGTCTCTGCGCTCGCCCTGCTGCCGGCCGCACGCGCCGCCGGCTACGCCGTCGGTGCCTTCAGCATCCAAACCCCCGACATGGTGGATGCCGTCTTTGCCGCCGCCGAACGTGAGGCGGCGCCGATCATCCTCCAGGTGGGGCGCCGCACCGTCCGCAACTCCGGCGTCGAGGCCGCATGCGAATGGGTGCGGCGGCGCGCCGCGCAAAGCCCCATCCCAGCCTGCCTCCACCTGGACCACGCCCTGGGGTATGAGATGGTGGTCCAGGGTCTGCGGGCCGGCTGCACCTCGGTGATGTATGACGGATCGGACCTGCCCTTTGAAGAGAACGTCCGGCGAACCACGGAGGTCGTGCGCGTCTGCCACGCGGTGGACGTACCGGTCGAAGCCGAGGTCGGACGCGTCGGCGGCATCGAGGACGACATCTCCGTGGATGAGGCGTCGGCGCGTCTGGCCAGTCCGGAGGCCTGCCTCGATTTCGTCACGCGCACCGGCTGCGACCTGCTGGCGCCGGCCTTCGGTTCGGCCCACGGCCTGGGCAGCGCGACCCCGCGACTGGACCTGGAGCGCCTGCGGGCCATCGCCGCCGTGGTCCCCCACCCCCTGGTGATGCACGGCGGATCCGGGCTCGACCCCGAGCAACTGCGCGGTGCGGTGGCAGGCGGGGTGGCAAAGGTCAACCTGGACACGGAACTGCGGCGGGTCTTCGTCCAGGCCCTGGGCGAGGCGCTGGGGCGCTATGGACCGCAGGACGACCCGCAACCCGCGCTGGCCGAGGCCGGCAGGGCCCTGGAGGCCCTGGTCCGCGAGCGCATGGCCACCCTTGGCTGCAGGGGGCGGGCCAAGTGAATCCGGCCGCAGGGGTTGGTGCGGCGCCCCTTATCATCATCGGCGAGTTCATGGACCCCGCCGGCCGCCAGCACCTGGCATCCGCTGCCGAGGTCCGCTACCTGCCGCACCTGGGCGAGGACCGCGCCGGCTTGCTGGACGCCGTCGCCGGTGCCCAGGCCATCATCGTGCGCAACCGCTGCCAGGTGGACGCGGCGTTGCTGGCGGCGGCCGGCCCCGACCTGCGGGTGGTCGGGCGGCTGGGTGTCGGACTCGACAACATTGACCTCGCCGCCTGCCACGTCGCCGGGGTGCGGGTGGTCTTTGCGCGCGGCGCCAACTCCGCGGCCGTCTGCGAGTTCGTCTTTGCCGGCCTGCTGCACCTGCTGCGCCGTCTGGGCGAGGCCGACACGGCCGTCCGCGGCGGTGCCTGGCCGCGCGAGGCCTATGCCGGAGAGGAACTCGGGGGGCGCACCCTCGGCATCCTCGGGCTCGGCGAGGTTGGTCGGCGGTTGGTGGCACCGGCCGTCGCGTTCGGCATGTCGGTGCTGGGCTACGACCCGTTGCTCCCGCCGGACGCCCCGTCGCTGCGCGATCTTCCCCTGACGCGCGTCGGCCTGGAGCGAGCCCTGGAGGACAGCGACGTCCTGACGCTCCACCTGCCGCTCACCCCCGAAACCACCGGCATGATCGGTGAGCACGCCCTGCGACGGATGCGGCCCGGCGCCATCCTGGTGCACACGGCCCGCGGCGGCGTCGTCGACGAGGCGGCCTTGGCCGCGGCGCTGGCCGCCGGCCGGCTGCGCGGCGCCATCCTGGACGTGCGGGTCGAAGAACCCCCCCGCCAACCGGACCCCTTGGCCGCCTTTTCCGGGGTGTTGCTGACGCCGCACGTGGCGGGGCTCACCGCGGAGGCGCAGGCCAGGGTCGGCCAGGTCGTTGCCAAAGACGTCCTGACGGTGCTGTCCGGCCATGAACCGGTGGCGGCCGCCGTCTAGGACGCCCACCGGAGGGAATACGGCGTGCAAAGCGCTCTGACCCACCTTGAATGCCCCCGTTGCGGCGCGCGGCAGACGGCCCAGCAACCGGCCAACCTCTGCGCTTGCGGTTCGCCGCTGTTTGCGCGCTACGACCTGGACGCCGTCCGGTCGGAGGTGCGCCGCCAGGACCTGACCCATCGCGCCCACGACCTATGGCGCTACGCCGAGTTGCTCCCCGTCTCCGACCCCGCGGCCCGCGTCCGGCTCGGGGAGGGTGGCACTCCCCTGCTGCCCGCCGCACGCCTCGGCCGGGCGCTGGGGCTTTCCGACCTCTGGATCAAGGATGAGGGCACCAACCCCACCGGCACCTTCAAGGCGCGCGGCGCGGCGGTCGGCGTGTCGCGCGCCCTGGAACTCGGCGTGCGCCGCCTGGCGATGCCGACCGCCGGCAATGCGGGCGGGGCCTGGGCCGCCTACGCGGCGCGGGCGGGCCTGGACCTGACCGTGGTGATGCCAAAGGACGCACCGGCGATCAACCGCCGCGAGGCCGCCCTGCACGGAGCCGCCACCCACCTCGTGCGCGGCCTGATCTCCGACGCCGGAGCGATCGTGGCACGCCACGTCGCGCAGACCGGCGCCTTCGACGCGTCCACGCTCAAAGAGCCCTACCGCATCGAGGGCAAGAAGACCATGGGCTACGAGATCGCCGAGCAGTTCGGCTGGGACCTCCCCGACGCCATCCTCTACCCGGCGGGCGGCGGCGTGGGCATCATCGGCATCCACAAGGCGTTGGCCGAAATGGAGGCGCTCGGCTGGATCCACGGGCGCTGGCCGCGGCTGATCGTGGTCCAGGCCGAGGGCTGCCAACCCCTGGTCGAGGCCTTCGTCGGCGGCCAGGAAACCTCGACGTTCTGGCGGGGAGCCGCCACCGTCGCGGCCGGCATCCGCGTACCCAAGCCACTCGGGGACTTCCTGGTGCTGCGCGCCGTCCGGGAAACCGGCGGTACCGCCGTCGCCGTGTCCGACCGGGACATTCTGGATGCCGTCACCCTGACCGCGCGTGAGGCCGGCCTGTGGATCTGCCCGGAGGGCGCGGCCGCCGTGGCCGCGGCCGGCCGGCTTCGCCGCGACGGCCTGCTGGGACCGCAGGAACGCGTGGTGGTGCTCAACACGGGCACCGGCTTCAAGTATCCGGAGTTGGACGTGGCCGGAAGCGAACTGCCGGTGCTCGACCCGGGCGACGACCTGCCGTAGGCCGGCCCGGCCCGGCCGCCTGCGGCGGGCCGGCGGCCGGTGGGCAGACCGGCCCGAACCTGACCGGTCGCCGCCGTGCGCCGCCGCCCCACGCTCAGGCGTGCTCAAGCGGCAGACCGGCCACACCGGCCAGATCGCGCAGTTCCTCGCGCACATCCCCGTAGACCAGACCAAAGTGGGGTTCCCACCCCGCCTCGATCAGCCGCGTCACGCGCGCCTCCACCGTCTCCTCGCCATCAAAGCGCACTACGCCCGCCGTCCCAAGAAACCGCTGCGGCACATCGAGCGCTTCGCCGCCCCCCACCAGGAGGCGGAGCGCACCGGCCCGCTCCCCCAGCCGGGCGATCGTCACGCGTCCGGGACGCAGGGCGAACTCCAGCGTGAAGCCGATCCGGCGGTTTGGTTGCACCCCGGCCGCGGCACCGGTGGCCGGATGCGCAAGGCTGAAGGCACCCGCCCCGCAGTGCCAAAAGACGGCCGCATCCCGCTCGGACTCCACCGCCGCCAGATCGCCCAGGTATGGGGGGCTGCCGGCCAGCCGGCCCAAAAGGCCCATCGTCAGGGAACCGAGGACGTCGGCCTCGCAGGCCGCCGCCACCCCGCGCTCGTTCAGCGCGGAGACAAAGGAACAGGCGGCCGCGCCGTAGTCGGAAAAGAACTCCGGCCAGCAGCGCACGGCGACCGCCTGCACCCCGCGTTCCGCGACGGCGCCTTCGATCGCCACCTGCAGGCGCCCGAAGCCCTCGACCTGTTCCGGTGCCAGGCGATCCAGACCGGCAACCTGCGTCCGCACCGCGCCGACCGCCGCCTGCCAATCCGCCGGGTCCACGGCCCGGGCGCGCGCAAACAGCTCGTCTAACGGCAGCTTCTCCAGGCGCAACCCGGCGGCCGCGACCGCCTCGGGGCTGGGATCGCAAAAATAGAAGCCGCCCGGGGCGTCGCCGACGACGAGCACGCCGAAACCCTTCATCCAGTGCCAGGCCGCGGCGGCCCGCGCCAGACCCAGCGCGCGCCTGCCGACCGCCGCTTCACCCGGGTCGCCCAGCACAAAGCGGAAGTAGCGGCGGCGCTGCCCCAGTTCGCGGCCGGCAAGATTGGCCCCGGTGAGCGAGTTCAAAGACAGCCGTTCGCCGGGTCGGCCCGGCTCGTGCAGGCTCCAGAGCAAGAGCGGCGCCGGACACGCCTCGGCCAGCGCCGCGATGAAGCGGGCATCCACGAAGGTCGTGAACTGGCAGACCACCGCGTCCGCACCCCGCGCCACCGCCTCCGCCCCAAACGCACCGGCCGCCTCCGGGTCGGTCAGCAGTGTCGATGCGGCGACCAGGTCACAGGGCAGGGCCTCCAAGGCCGCGCGGCTGCGGGCCAGCACCGCCTGCGCCAGTTCCAGATCAAAGGTCGCACGCCCAAAGGCCGCCAGCGCCAGCCGCGGGCGGCGCGCCGCCCAGGTCCCCGCCGTTTCCGCCATCTCCGCCAATACGTCGCCCCCGTTCCCACGCCGTCGGCACGCCGCCGGCACGGTTTACGGGGACTTGCCCACCGACGCGAGAGAATCCTGCGGGCATCAGCCCGGGCGGGCCTGACCCGAGGGGGCGCCCCGCAGCCGGGCCAGCACGCGCCCCACCAGAAACGGGGTCAGGCCGCGCACGGCAACCTCGGCGCAGCGCAGGCGGCCGCCGCGGCGCCAGGCGGCGCGCAGGCAGCGGTCCCGCCGACCGCGGTCGCCCAGGCGGTGGAAGGCGAAGGCGTAGCGGACATGGTGCCAGGTCAGCACGCGTTCGCTGACGGCGGCCGCCGCGCACGCGTCGGCGCGTCCGGCCCGGTATTCCTGGAGGCGCGCCAAGCCCACCCGGTAGGCGCGCTCGGTGTCCTTGCTCACCCCACCGGGGGTGTCGGCGTAGCACACCAGCGGAAAAGGGAGGTGCACCCAGGCGCCGCGGGCCACGACGCGCAGCCACATGTCCCAATCCTCCAGCCCGTCCATCTCCGGCTCGAACAGCCCGGCGTCGAGCAACACCGGCCGGCGGGCCAGCACCGTGGACGTCTGAAAGCGGTTCAACCACGCCACCCGCGCCAGCCCCGCCCGCTCCAGGCGCGGAGGCGGGATCGGACGCGACGGCCTGGGCACGGACGGCCGCCGCCAACCCGTGCTCACCAGCACCGCCTGGGGGAAGGCCGCCACCGCCCGCCACTGCAGCTCCAACTTGTCGGGGTCCCAGGTGTCGTCGGCATCCAGGAAGGCGATCCACGGCTGAGCCGCCAGGCGGATGCCGCGGTTGCGGGCCCGACTGGGTCCGCCGTTGGGCTGGCGTTCCACCCGCAGCCGGGCGGGGCCGGCCACACCGTCGCCGGCGGCCGCCAGAACCGCCTGCGCGCTGCCTTCGGTCGAGCCGTCGTCGACCACCACGATTTCGCGCGGCGGTTGGCGTTGACCCTGAACCGAGGCCACGGCGGCCGGCAGGCGGTCCAGGGCGTTATAGACCGGGATGACCACGGAGACGGGCAACCGCGCCGGCGCCACCGCCACACTCCCCCCCCCGCGCCATCCCGGGTCTGGGCGTTCGCCGCAGGGGCGGCGCGCCCTCCCGGGTCCACAGCGGGTATGATCCGAGACGACGGCGGCGGCGATACCGCCGCGCACAGCGAAAGGGGACGATCGTCGGCATGGGGGGACTCTCGGCCCGCATGCTCCGCGCCGGACAGGCGTTGCGTCGGGACGGGCTCGGAGGCCTGGCGGACCGCATCCGCCTGCGCCTCGCCTACCGCCGCCCGGGGCCCTGGTCGCTGCGGCTGCAGGGCGGCCGCTTCCGCTTCGCGCACCGCGGCGAGCTGTATGCGTACGTGGAGACCTTCGTGCGCCACGTCTACGACCGGGTGCCAGGCTTCACCCCCGTCGACGGCCAGACGGTGGTGGACGTGGGGGCCAACGTGGGATGCTTCACCGCCTACGCCCTGCGCCGCATGCGCCGTGGCCGGCTGTGCGCGCTGGAACCCAACCCCGATGCCCACGCGCACCTGGCCGCCCTCGCCGCGCAGTGGGCGCCGCGTCGGCCCCACCTGCGGGTGGACCTGGGTCAGACCGCGGTCGGAAGCACGCCTGGCAAGGCCCGCTTCGTCGTTCCGGCCGGGGCATCGGTGCGCGGGGCCTTTGCGGACCTGGGCGGCACCGCGGATGACCGCGCCCGCGGTTTCGACGTCGACGTGGTCACCCTCGACGACTGGCTGGCCGCGCGCGGCGTTGGTGCGATCGACCTGCTGAAGATCGACGTCGAAGGCGCCGAAACCGACGTCCTGGCTGGGGCGGCGGCCACGCTCGCCGCCACGCGCCGCGTCGCGCTGGAGTGGCACGGCCCCAAACGCCTCGAAGCCGTCACCCGCACCCTGACCGCCGCGGGTTTTCGCCCGGCGTTGCGCCTTGCGGACCCCGACGACCCGCAGGTCGGCATCGCCTACTTCCAGCGCGCCGATCCCGCGCCCGCAGGTCCGGACCCGCATCAGACATAGATCATCTTGCGCGTCATGCCGCCGTCGATGACCAGCGGCTGCCCCGTGATGAAGCCGGCCGCCTCCGAGCAGAGGTAGCGGCAGGCCTCGGCAACGTCTTCGGGGCGGCCGACCCGCCCGGCCCAGTGCTGGGCGCGATCCGCCTCGCGATGCCGCGGCGCGTGGCGCTGCTCGAAGCTCCGGTGGGTGGCCGTATCGATCCACCCCGGGCAGATGGCGTTCACCCGAATACCCCACGGCCCGAGGCTTGCGGCCAGCGCATGGGTCAACCCCAGCAGGCCGGCCTTGCTGGCCGCATAGGGTTCGGAGTCGGGCTCCGACTGCAGGGCGCGCGTGGACGAGATGAGCACGATGGCGCCCCCTCCGGCCGCGCGCATCCGCGGGGCCGCCGCCCGGCAGCAGGCATAGGCGCCCCGCAGGTTGACCGCCAGCACCCGGTCCCAGGTCGCCATGTCCCCGCCAAGGATGCCGCGCCCCCCGACGCCGGCGTTGTTGATGAGCACGTTCACCCGGCCGATGGCGGCAAAGGTCGTGTCCACGTCCGCCGTATTGGCCACATCGCAGGTGTATGGGCGGGCCGTTCCGCCCGACGCCGCCACCTCGGCGCAGCACTCCTGCGCCAGCGCGCCGTCGCGGTCCAGCACCGCCACCACGTCGCCGCCGCGCGCGAAGGCCAGCGCCACCGCCCGCCCGATCCCCTGACCGCCGCCGGTCACCACCACCATCCGACCGCCGTCCACCCGCCCCCCACTCCCGCCTGGCGCATCCCCGGGGCCTCCCGCCTCAGGAACCGGGCACCCCGGGCGAGGTCATGGCCTCCGGATCCAGCAGGGTCTCGAGCTCATCGGCGGTCAGCAGGCCGCGCTCCACCGCCAACTCGGCGATTCCGCGCCCGCTTTCCAGCATCTCCTTGGTCAGGGCGGCGGCCGCTTCGTAACCGATGCGCGGCGCAAGCGCGGTGGACAGCGCCGCGCTGCGCTCCAGCCAGTAGCGGCAGCGCTCCGCGTCCGCGCGGATGCCCGCCACGCAACGCTCGCTGAAGGCCGCCACCCCCCCGTCCAGGATGGTCAGCATCCAGGCCAGATTGTGGGCCACCACCGGCATCATCACGTTGAGCTCCAACTGCCCGGCCTCCGCCGCCGTCGCAATCGTCAGATCGTGGCCGAGCACCTGATAGCAGACCATGTTGAGCATCTCGCAGAGCACCGGGTTCACCTTGCCCGGCATGATCGAACTGCCGGGCTGCACCGCCGGCAGCAGGATTTCGCCCAGTCCGGTGCGCGGGCCGGAGGCCATCAGGCGCAGGTCGTTGGCGATCTTGTTGAGGTCGACCGCCGCGGTACGGCAGGCCCCCGAGAGCGCCAGCGCGTCCCCCAGGGACTGCATGGACTGGCGCAGGTCGGACGACGGCCGCAGCGGATGGCCGGTCGCCGCCGCCAGGTGCCGCGCCACCGCGGCGGGATAGCCGGGATCGGCGTTGAGGCCGGTCCCCACCGCCGTACCACCCAGGCCGATCTCGCACAGCGCCTCCATGGCCTGGGCGACGCGGCGTGCCGCGCGCTCGATCGTGCGGGCGTAGGCGGCGAACTCCTGGCCGAGCCGGATGGGAACCGCGTCCTGCAAATGGGTGCGCCCGGTCTTCAAAATGGCATCGAAGGCATCGGCGCGCTCCTGAAAGGCGCGCGCGGCCCGCCACAGGGTGCGCCCGAGGCGGTGGCCGAGGTCCAACCCGATGAGGCGGATGGCCGTCGGCACCGTGTCGTTGGTCGACTGCGCCATGTTGACGTGATCGTTGGGGTGCACCAAACGGTAGTCGCCGCGGCCGCCGCCCAGCAGCTCGATGGCGCGGTTGGCCAATACCTCGTTGGTGTTCATGTTGTGGGAGGTCCCCGCCCCCGCCTGGTAGGGGTCGACGACCCACTGGTCCGCCAGGTCCGGCGCCTGCGGGTCCACCACCACCGGATCCAGGGGTGCGGTCGGAAGCTGGGCCAGCGCCTCCTCGGCCGCGCGCACAATCGCCAGGGCCACCGCGTCCGGGAGCCGTCCGAGTTCGCGGTTGGCCAGGGCGGCGGCGCGCTTAATCTGCACCATCGCCCGCACAAAGGCGGGGTGCGGTCGCAGGCCGCTCACGGGAAAGTTGCGCACCGCGCGCGCCGTCTGGGCCCCGTAGTAGGCGGCGGCGGGAACGGGCAAGGAGCCAAGCGAATCGTGCTCCAGACGCACCGCACCGGAAGCCGGGGATTCATGCACATCCGACGACACCGGACCACCCCTCACACACGGCATGGGGACATGCCGCCGCGTACGCTAACGGTACGTCAAGCGCCGACCCGTGGCCAGTCCGACCCGCCCCTACGGCCACACCTCGATCGAGCGCTGCGGCGGCCGCCAGCCCGGGTGCAGTGCCGTATCGCGCGCCACCTGCCGGATGGCGGCGATCGCGGCGCCGGGCGTGACGGTGTACGCGCCGGTGTTGAGGCGGAAGAGCACCATCGGATTCTGCCCCGCGAGGTTACCCCAGCCGAGTTTGGCGGCAAACGCATAACGGTAACCGGTCTGGCGCAACAAACGGATCAGGCGTGGGCGGTAGTCGCCAAACGGGTAGGCAAACGCCCGCACCGGCGTCCCGAGGCGTTGCTGCAGCGTCTGGCGGGCCCGCCGCAGATCGGCCCCCACCCGCGCCGCATACTGCGCCAGCGTCTCGCTCCCCCCGGAGGGCGACCAGGCCCGGCCGATGTCGGCGGCCTCCGTCCGTCCGGGACCGACGGCCACGCCCGCGTGCAGGTTCCAGGTCTGCGATTGCACATCCACCCGTCCAGCCCGCGCCATCCGACGCACCTGCGCCCAGGTCAGGGCGTGAATCCCGGGTGGGGCGCCGCCCGGCGAAAGCCAGCGCACGATGGCAAACAGGACGGAGGGATAGTGGTAGCGCCGCAGCAGCGGATAGGCCACGCGGTAAAAGCTGCGGTAACCGTTGTCAAAGGTGAGCAGCACCGCGTTGGGCGGCACCGTCGTCCGGCCCCGCACAAACGCCTCAAAGCGCGCCAGGCTGATCGGGTGGAAGCCGTCGCGGTGCAGGAGGCGGAACTGCTGCGCGAGGTTTCCCGGACTGATCACGTCGCCGGCGGTCGGATGCGGGCGAAACGCATGGTACATCAGGGCGATGACCTCGTTGCGGTAGCCGCCGGGACCGTACGCCGGCGGACCCGCGCGGCCCTGCACCGCGGAAGGGCGCGGCGGCGCGGCGGCGGCCGGCGCGGTGGCATGGGCGGACGCCGGACGCCGGGACACCGCCCCCCCGGGCT
>DAHWHT010000305.1 GCA_027335515.1 Clostridia bacterium | reverse complement strand
CGACTTTTTCTTTTCGAGCAATGTAAAGGAATTTTTGATGGTATAAAGGGCGTCTTTGATGACGTCCTTGTTGGAATCATTGGACAACTTTTCGGACTGGGCCGCCACCCGGGTCCGCCCATCGGGTTGCTCGCCACCACCACGCAGGCCCCCGCGCCGTCCGCAGCGGCGACGCGGATCTCCCAATCCTCGTCGATCAACTCGAGCGTCTGGACGGCCTCGCCCTCCGTTTCACGCACATACAGCCCATACTCCCCGGAGGAAAAGACGACCAGCCTCCGCTCCGTCAGCAGCACATAGTTGAACATCCCGTGGCGGGCGATGGCGATCGACGGCGGCTGCAGCAGCGCCGCCAGAGCCTCCGGATCCGGCGGGTCCGTGCGGGGTCCGCCCTCCGGCAGGGTCTGCGCGACGCAGTCCAGCAGGGCGCAAAAGGCGGATTCCGAGTCGGTGCCGCCAATGGGCACAAAGCGCCGCGGCCGCCAGCGGGAATCGCGCAGAACGCCGGCGACGTTGCCGTTATGGGCAAACGCCCACTCGCGACCACCCAGTTCGCGCACGAAGGGATGACAGTTCTTCAGACTGGCCGAATGCGTCCAGCGGCGGATATAGGCGATGGCACCGTCGCCCCGCAACGCCCGACCGTCCCGCAGCATCGTGGCGGTCGCCGCATCCGGCCGCGAGGCCGGCTCCTTGAGCACAACGGCGGCCGGACCACGCAGCGCGGCGACGCCCCAGCCCTCCTCACGGTAACCGCGCGCGGCCTGCGCGCCGGCAAAGCGCAGCGACAGCGCCATCTCCGTCGTCCCAGAGATCCCAAAGAGCTCTCCCATGCCGCTCCCTCCCGCCCACCGCCCGACGTTGCGCGGATCAGCCACCGTTCAGCCGCAGGACCGCCGCCACCGTGACCACCGCCGTGACGACGGCGACCACCAGCAGCCAAAGCAACGGATTGCTCAGCCAACGCGGCACCCGCGCCCGGCGCACCACCTGAACCGGGGGGGGCACAACCGCCGCCGGATCGGCCAAACCGGCCGCAAAGGCCTGTGCCGAAGGGAAGCGGTGTGCCTTGTCTCGGTGCAGGGCACAGGCGACCACCGCATCCGCCCCGGGCGGCACCGGCCCACAGCGGGAGACCGGCGGCGGCACGTCGTTGAGCGCCTGGTACATGACGGCCATCGGATTGTCGCCGGAAAACGGCGGTCGACCGCAGAGCATTTCATACAGAATGGCGCCGGCCGCGTAGACATCGCTGGGCGCGCCCCCGCGCTCGCCGCGGATCTGCTCGGGGGCCATGTATTCCGGAGTGCCCGCCAGTCCGGAAAAGCCCCGCCAGGTCACCCGGGGTCGGCCGCCCATGCGGGCGATGCCGAAGTCGATGATCACCAGCCGGTCCTCCGGCGTGCAGACCAGGTTCTCCGGCTTGAGGTCCCGGTGGTAGATGCCCTGGCCGTGCAGGTAGGCCAGCGCCTCCAGCAGTTGCGCCAGGTAGCCCGCCGCCCGCTCCCACCCCAGGCGTCCCTCGCGCGACAGGAGGTCTGACAGCAGTTCCCCGCGCACATACTGCATCACCAGATACGGATGGTGCCAATCCTCTTCGATGGCCAATGCCTTGGGGATCGCCGGATGATCCAGCTGCATGCCGATCGCCACCTCGCGGCGGAAGCGCTCGTAGACGGCGGGATCCCCCAGCTGGCCGGTGTCGGGGAACTTCAGCACGACCTCGCCGTCGTCGCCTGCGCCCTCGGTCCGCGCGAGCCAGGTTTCGGCCATCCCGCCGCGCCCCAACGGCTCGGTCAGGGTGTAGCGGCCCACGCGGGTCCCCTTGGTCAGCGGCATTCTCCCCCGGACCCGCGGCCACCGCGGCGGCCAAACCGCCCGGGGCCCGACGCCCGGCGCCCCCCTTTCCGAACGGACCCACTGCCGCCACCACGCCCGCACCGGGCTCGCCGCGCGGCCGGCCGCTTCACGACGCGTTGGCCTGCACCACGCGCACCGCCAGCACGGTCAGGTTGTCTCCCCCGCCGCGGGCGTTCGCCAGCGCCACGGCCGCTCCCGCGCCGACATCCAGGTCGGGGTTTTCGAGTTGCGCCGCCAGTTCCTTCGGGGTCAGATAGTCCATCATGCCATCCGTCACCAAGACGAACAGGTCTCCCGGGAGCAGACGACCGCGCACCATGTCCGGCCGCACCAGGGGATCGACCCCCACCGACCGCAGCAGGACGTGGCGGCCGGGGTGGCGTTGCGCCTCTTCCGCGCGCAGCAGGCCAAGGCTGCGCATCTGGGCCGCGAGCGAGTGGTCCCGGGTCAGCTGGGTCACCTCCCCGGCCCGCGCCTGATAGCACTTGGCGTCGCCGACGTGGGCGACCCAGAAGCGGTCCTCGCGCAAGAGCAGTGCGGTGAGCGTCGTCTGCATGTTGCGAAACTCCTCGTGGTCGTCCCCGAGGGTGAACACATGCACGGCCACGCGCCGGAAGGCCTGGCGCAGCCGCGCGTCGGCACGCCGGCCCGGCGGGGCGAAGTAATACTCCTGCAGCAGCACATTGGCCGCCTCGGCACTCGCCACCTCACCGGCGGCACTCCCGCCGACGCCGTCCGCCACGCAGAACAGGCTGCCGGCCTCCGCCCGGCGCAACGCATCGCCCGGCACGTAGTAGGCAAAGAAGTCCTCGTTGCGCGCCCGCACCCGGCCACGGTCGGTCGCGACCCCCACGGCCCAGTGCAGCGGCTCACCCGATCCGGGGTCCCCGCGCCGCAAGACGGGCACCCCCGCCGTCCCCCTTTCCGGCCCGATCGCGGACCGGCGCGCGGGGACCGGGGGCGGACCGCCTCCGGCACCAGCGCGCCACGGATGGTTCCAGGGCTCCGCCGAAATCCCCTACGCACCCGCGCGCGCCGCCGCGCCCTCGTCGGGCAGCAGGGCACGGCGCTTGGCACGGCTGTTGGCGAGGAAGTAGACGGCCCCGGCCGCGCCCCAGATCAGGGAGAAGATCACGGCCTCGATCGCCGCGGTCTTGGTGGCACCCCCGCCCAGGACGCTCAGATACAGGACGGCGAGCAGCATCACGAAGTTGGCCAGGGCACCCAGCAGCGGCACCCCGACGCGGGCGATGCCCGGCGTCTTGCCCACCTCATCGGCCAGGGCCAGCAGCGCGATCACATTGGTCATGCCGTAGAGCAGGAAGGTGCCGATGTTGGAGATCAGACCGACCGCGGTCAGGTTCGTCACCGAGATGACACCGAACGCACCGATGAGGGCCGACACGGCGGTCAGCAGCCACACGCCGTAGTGCGGCGTCGCGAACTGCCCGTGCAGCACCCCCATCGCGGTCGGCACCTCCTCGTCGCGGCCCATCGCGTAGGTCACGCGGACCCCGGTGTTGAGGCAGGCCAGGGTCGTGCCAAGGATGGCCACCCCGACGATGCCGGCCACGATGACCATCAGCGGCAGGCCGATGCCGCCAAGCAGGCTGTTGCCCAGGTTGCGGATCATGTCCCCGATCGGTCCGGAGGATGCCGCAGCCGCCGCGAAACCGTGGACGGCCTTGTGCGAGACGATCTGGGTGTAGCCCGTGTTGATCCAGGCCTGGGCGCCGAAGTACTCAAACATATACATCACCAGACCCTGGATCAGGAGCGAGAGCAGCACGCCTTTGCTGATGAAACTCGGATGCTTGGCCTCCGCGGTCAGGGCCGTCGCCGACTCAAACCCGACCAGCAACAAGATGGCGATCGTCGCCTGGAAGATGACGTGCGAGAGGCTGTGGGGCGCGACGATCGAGGTCAGGGTGGGCATCACGAAGTGGACGTGCTGGGGGTTGATGAAACGGTAGGCCAGGGCCAGGATCGTCGTCGACACCAGCATCACGATCTGCACGATGTTGATCAAGAGGTTGGCCGTGGTCGACCCCTGGATGCCGCGAAAGGCAATGGCGCCGACCAACAGCGCAAACCCGACCGCGACGGCGACCTCCGCCGGTACCGAGAGCGCAACCCCGAAGACGCCGGCGATGTAGGCGATCAGCGTCGCCATGAAGGCGACCATCACCCCGGGATAGACCCAGTAATAGAGGTGCGACAGCCAGCCGATGCTGTACTTCGCGATGCGGGCGAAACGCGCCGAGACGCCGCCGCGATCCAGAAAGGCCCGCTCCGCGAAGTAGTAGGAACTGCCGGTGCCGGCATCCGGATAGCGGCGCGCCAGCATGGCATAGGAGATGGCGGTCAGGAAGGCCAGGACGAGGGCGAACGCGAGTCCGGGCCACATGTCGGGTGCGGTGAAGGCTCCGCCCGGGGCCGTCTGCGCCGCCTGAACCTGGTACGTGATCCACAGGAAGGCGCCCGGCGCGATCAGGGCCATCGCATTGATGGTGACGCCGGTGAGGGTCAGCGTCTTCTTCAACTCGTTGCCGCCCATCGGTGCACCCCTTTCCGTGTTTCCTGCGCCGCCGCGGTCTGCCCGCGGCCGCCTGCCAAACAGACCGCGGCAACACAGGTTTTCGGGTTCGGGCCCAGGCCCGCCGACTGGGGCCAACAGCCGGCGGATCCTTGCACGGGCGACCCCTTGGTGTCAGGTGTTGGCCGCCGCACGTCCCGTCCCCCGCGCCCAGCATAGGGGCGGGCCGACCCGTGCGCACCGTCTGGTCAGCTTGCGGGCACGATACCTCACACAACCCTCACAACGGACGCGATGACGCGCCACGCGGCGGCCTCGGGGCCGCGCGGCCACCGCCGCCGGGGGGCGGAGGCGTGGATCCGCTTCCATATAGGTGAGGCCATGGGCGCCCTTGACCCCGGGGCCCGTCGGCACCATCCCGGGCGGAACGCGGTGGGGCCGGGTGGCGCCCTGCACCCGGTCCGATCCATGGGGCATCGCGGTCAGCTTCTCGACCCACCGGCACCCTGCCCCGCCCCCGTGGCGCCGTGCCAAACGGGCACGGGCCGCAGGGCGGCGGCAGGACCTCCAGCGCCACGCCAAGCGTGGCTGCGGCGGGGTACTGCGCGCGGACGTTGCCGGGGGTGGCCTGGCCTTGGTATCGCTCAGGCCCGTCGCGCCAGTACCGACGGCGCCGCGCCAGACGCTCGGGCGCATCTGCGGCCAGTGCTCCGAGGACCCCGGCGGGCAAGGCGGCGCCGAGCATCCGTTTGACGACCCCAGGGAACGGCCAAGCCACAAACACGACGGCCCACATCAGCGTGATCAGCACCCAGGGCAACGCGGCCGGTCGGAACAGGTACAGCAGCCGCGTGTCCCGCTCCGTGTCTGGTGGGAGCGGCATAGATCGCGGACCGGGATCGGGTGCACGGTCAGACATTGAGGAGTCCCTCTATGGGAAGGGGTTGATCAACCGTTGATGCCATGGGGTCGGCGTGCTATTGTTCTGTTAGACTTTCGATTCCGGGGTCGTCCAACGGTAGGACGCCGGGCTTTGGACCCGGCAACGCTGGTTCGAATCCCGCCCCCGGAACCACGGCAGTGTGGCGAAGCGGACAACGCAGCGGTCTGCAAAACCGCAACTTCGGGTTCGACTCCCGGCACTGCCTCCAAAACCTCCGGCAAAAGGAGCGCGGAGGAGTGTAAGCACCCCCGCAGCAAACACCACGAAAAAGATTGCAAATCATCCTCGAAGAGAACAGCCGGGGAGACTGACACCATAGGACATCCTCTTTGCCAACCGTTGTTGAGTTTTAGTTACAATCCAGGAAACCGTCGGGCCTGTGGGGGTGGGTCGGGGATGGCCGTTGCGGGAATCCATTTGCTGGCCCATTTGCGTTGGGTACTATCCTCCGTGATCAGGGCCGCCCCCGCCCGAATCGCGATAGCGATGATCTGCATATCCACCTTGTGCCGGCGCCAGTCGGTCACTCGCTGGGTGGGCGGACCAACGATATCCACTGCTATCTCGGCGTACAGACGTGCTGTGTCAGCATCAAACCTTCCGATCTCGAACCGTTTCGCAATAATCTCCAGGGTCTCACCGATTCGCTCTTTGTTCGCAAGTCCATACAAAAACTCGCCGATGGCTTGGGCCGGATAAGCGTTGAGGCAGACGATCCCAACGATTCAAGCCAGGCATGTGTCTTCCGCCACGTAGGTGTTTGATCCGCTGACATCTCCTCGATCCTGCGGAAAGCAAACACCACCACCGTGGTGTCCAGTACATACCTCACGCGGTATCTCCGCCGCGCCGGAACTCCTGTATGGCGGTTACCGGATCCTCCCCCCATGCGTCCGGACCCGCAGCCTGCCTTAATTCCTCAAACGCTTCCACCGGTGAAACGGGGGCGTACGGCAGAATCTCATCAACAGCGAATCGTTCCGTCTCCTGTGTGTCGATGTTCCGTGTGGCAACTCCGCGGAGACCTATTTGTTCCCACAGCCGAGACCCGACCTTAAGGGCCAAAGCGCGGGAGGTTGTGCAGACCACCGTCGCTCCGCTTGGTTCTGCGCAAAGCAGGATTGTGGCCTCCTGGTTAGAAAAATGTGTACAAACCGATCGCTCGGTCTTCCACACGTCCGCCCGACCAGGCTTTCGCCCCTTTCGGCCTGAGATTTGCCCCTCTCGGAGCGGTAGGCAACAGGCGGACTTGGGCTACGCGGCAAGGCGCCGCGCCTGCCGGGACTCCCACCCGGACCGGAGAGCGCGTGCACGGCCCACGTCCGTTGCCAGGGTCGGCCCGGTCCCGCGCGAACCGCCCCTTACGGGGTCTCCGGCGGCCTGTTAGGCCCCCCCCTACGGGTTTTCCGCTGACCCCGCTAACAGCGCCATTCCCCACCGTACCCGCTGCAGCATCACCAGGGCCGCCCAGGGACCGTCGCGTTCACCGCGCCGCCTCCGCCACCGAGGAAGGTCTCTGGCCCGCAACCCAGCCAGGTCTCTGTCCCCGATGCCGTCGCTGCGCAGCAACCGCTCTTGCCCCAGCACGGTCCCGATCCGCTTGCAGCCGGCCGCGATGGTCCGGGCTCGTCCTTCCTCCGGAGAGCCCGTCTTGGCCAATCCCTTTGCCTCATCCGTCCTGCGCCCCGCCTCGGCCGCCAGGGCCGACCGCACGACGCCCAACCGCTCCCTCAGCCGCCGCC
>DAHWHT010000297.1 GCA_027335515.1 Clostridia bacterium | reverse complement strand
CTGCCGGACGCCAGCCGCACCGCGGGCGTCGCCAGCGCGCGCAGGTCGATCGCTGCCAACTTCACGCCCGGCTGGAGCGCCACCGCCCGCAGGATACCCAACAACATCTGGGTCTTGCGGTGTGCCTGGCGACCGCTGCCGTAGTCGACCGCGATGCCCCCCACCGTGCGCACCCCGACACTGCCGCTGGCCGAAACCGTCACCGCCGCGATCTGCTTGCCGTAGGCCCCACCCAGACTGCGCGCCACGCCGAGCGCCGCCGCCACCCCGTTCCCGTGGGCCGCACCCCCGGGAAGCGGCCGCGACAGGCGCGCCCCCTCCACCACCGGCACCCGGCCGGGCAGCCCGGCGGCATGGACGGCCAGGGCGTTGCCGGGATCCGCAAGGACGCGCAGCAACCGACCGGACGCGTCGACTTCCCACGCCTGTCCACCGCCGACGACCAGCGCGACGGGGACCCGTTCCGAAACCGCGATCGTCAGGGCGTCGGGCCAGCGCACCTGCACCTTCGCGGCGGCGATCAAAGGATCGCGACGCAACCGCCGCTGCAATACCCAGGATCGCAGTTGCCACGTGTAGACCACCCTGGGCAGGGCCAGGTCCGCCACCACTTCGGAGACCGTCATCTGGTGCAGCCCGGTAACCTTGAGGTGCCGCAGCAAGAAGGGACGCGTGTGCAATCCGAACGCCACCGCCGCACAGCCGACGCCCAGCGCCGCCGCGATGCGCAGCCTACCGCGCGGGCGCCGCGCCGGCCCCCGCCCTCCACCGCCGATCCCCCAGCGATGCGCGGCCCGCCCCTGGGCGGAGGAAGGCGTGGAAGGCTCCCCGTGCCGCTGCCGCCCGGCGATCGTTTCCACCCCTCCCGCGCATCGGACCCGGCGCGGCCGCATAGGCGTCGGCGGCGGCGTCCACCCTAGACCGGCAGGCCCGCCACGGGCCGCACCCGAAGGGGAGGGCACCGGCCTGCGGACCGAAACACGCACCAACTTCGCCGTGATCGCGACCGTCCCTTTTGTGATGGTGCTCTCCAACTCCATGATCATCCCGGTATTGCCAGCCATTCAGCAGGCGCTCGGCCGTTCGCTGTTCCAGGTCGGTCTGCTCATCACCGCCTTCTCGGTCGCCGCCGGCCTGGTGATACCCATCGGCGGCTACCTGTCCGACCGCTTCGGGCGCAAGCGCGTCATGGTGCCGTCCCTGATCATCTTCGGCGCCGGCGGGTTGGTCTGCGCCCTGGCGCCGCTCTTGCTGCGCAACGGGGTCTACGGTGTCATCCTCGCCGGCCGCGTCCTGCAGGGGATCGGCGCCGGGGGCACCTACCAGGTGGCCATGGCCCTGGCCGGCGACATCTTCCGCTCGGGCGAGCGCAGCAAGGCCCTCGGTCTCTTGGAAGCCGCCAACGGACTGGGCAAGGTGATCAGCCCCATCCTTGGGGCGGCCCTGATGATGCTCGTGTGGTGGGCACCCTTTTTTGCCTATCCCCTGATCGCCTGGGTGTCGGCCCTCCTGGTCTGGCGGGTGGTCGAAGAGCCCAAGGGCACTGCGACCGATCGGCCGCTGGCGGGCTTCGTGCGTGGGCTGGGCCGCGTCTTTCACAAAAAGGGCCGTTCGCTGCTGACCTGCTTCCTGGCCGGCGCGGCC
The DNA here is from genome assembly GCA_027335515.1 of Clostridia bacterium. The sequence goes on along the minus strand of DAHWHT010000297.1, from coordinate 11,275 downwards.
CCGTTGTTCTTCCTGTTTGGCATCCTCAGCTACTACGCGGACGTGCTGGAACAGCGCCACCACATCGAAGGGGTGGTGCGCGGACTGGTGATCGCCATACCCGTATCCGTGCTGGCGCTCACATCGTATCTGTCCGGGATCTTCCTGGCCCGCCGCCTGGCCCGCTTATCCAAGACCGTGGTCCTCGCCGGCCTCGGGTTGATCGCCGCGGCCTTCGTGGGCATGTTCTTTTTCCACCAACAGATCGTGCTGTTCACGACATCCATCGCGGTGATGGGCATGGGCAGCGGACTGATCCTTCCGTCGCTCAACACCATGATCACCTCGGCCACCCAAAGCGACGAACGCGGCACGGTGACGGCCCTGTACGGCACGGTGCGCTTTTTCGGTGCCGCCCTCGGCCCGCCGGCCTTTGACAAGGCGGTCAAGACCGGCGCCGCCCTACCCTACCTGGGCTCGGCCGCCCTGGCCGCGATCGTGCTGGCGGCGGCGGCCCTTTGGGTCGACCAGCGCACGATGCTCGCCGGCCTGGCCCGAAGCGACCAAGGCCGCAACGCACCCGCGCCGCGGCCTGCCGCCCGCACGCCGCACGTCCGCCGTTCCGCCCCACGCGACGACCGCAACCGCCTGACCTGAGCCGGCCGTCAGCCCGCGGCCAGCCGCTTGGCGATCGCCTCCCCGAAGGCCGAGGTGGACACGACATCGACGTCCCGCTCGGCCCCGCGCGCCAGGTCATAGGTGACGCGACCGGCGGAGATGGTCTCCTCCAGGGCCGACACGATGGCCTGGCCCGCCTCGTCCCAGCCGATGTGCTCCAGCAGCATGACCCCCGAGAGGATCACCGACCCGGGATTCACCTTGTCCTGCCCGGCATACTTCGGCGCCGTCCCGTGGGTCGCCTCAAACACCGCGTAGCCGTCGCCGATGTTGCCCCCAGGGGCCATGCCGATGCCGCCGACGATGCCCGCCGCCGCATCCGACAGGTAATCGCCGTTGAGGTTGGGGGCCGCCAGAACCGAATGCTCGCGGGGACGCAGCAGCAGGTGCTGGAACATGATGTCGGCGATGGCGTCCTGGATCAGCAACCGGCCGGCGGGGACCGTGCCCCCGTGGTGGTCCACGACCTCCTGCCAGGAGACGGTCTGGTCCCCGAACTCCTCACGCGCCAAGGCGTAGCCCCAGTCGCGGAAGGCGCCCTCGGTGTATTTCATGATGTTGCCCTTGTGGACCAGGGTGACGCTCGGGCGGTTGTGGGTCAGCGCATACTGGATGGCCCGCCGCACCAACCGGCGGGTCCCGGCGCGGCTGATCGGCTTGATGCCCAGACCCGCATCCTCACGCACCGCCACGCCGAAGCGCTCGGCGAGAAAGGCGCGCAACGCCACGGCCTCGGCACTGCCGGCCGCCCACTCGATCCCGGCGTAAATGTCTTCGACGTTCTCGCGAAAGATGACGATGTTCAGGTCGTCGGGCCGCCTGCACGGACTCGGCACGCCGCGGAAGTGCCGCACCGGGCGCACGCAGGCGTAGAGGTCCAGTTGCTGGCGCAGCGCCACGTTCAGGCTGCGGAACCCACCGCCGATCGGCGTGGTCAGCGGGCCCTTGATGGCGACGCGGTGGGCGCGGATCTGCTCCAGCGTCGCTTCCGGCAGCAGGGATCCGGTGCGGGCCTGCGCCTTCTCCCCCGCCAGCACCTCAAGCCAGGCGATGCGCCGTCGGCTGCCGTAGGCGGCCGCCACCCCGGCGTCCAGGACGCGCACCGCGGCCCGCCAGATGTCCGGCCCGGTGCCGTCCCCTTCGATGAAGGGCACAACCGGCACGTCCGGCACGCGCAGGATACCGTCGGCATAAGCGATGCGTTCGGCGCCGACCAACGGGGTCGCGCCAACGGGGGCGGCGGCATTCGACAAGGCGTTCGCTCCTCCGCGAGGGCACCGCGGTCCATCCGGCGGTACCGCTGATCGTGCCCGCGCGACGGCGGGCCTGGACGCAGCATACCACGCGCCGCGCGGCCTGGCAGTCTTTCACCGCGGCGCCTCGGAGGCGCCGGAAAAGGAGATTGCCGCTGGCAGCGGTAACTCCCCGTCGGCAACCGCCGGGCATGGTGTGCGCCGGCGAATGGGCACGGGGAGGCGAAGGCGTGGCGAAGGGTCCCGAGTCGGTCGACGAAGCCGGAGCGGCACGAACCGCGGCCGGCGCGGCGCCGGCACCGGCGGAGCGCCGCCGCGCCGGCCGGGCCCGCCGGCTGGCCCTCGTGCGACGCCTGGCCCGGCGCGTGGCCCGGCATCCGGCCTATGCGTTGCACGTGTTGCGGGTCCTGCTGGCCAATCCCCGCTTGCTGCTGCAGTCGCTGCGCCACGGCTTTCGCCGCGCCCTGCTGGAACACTGGCGCCGTCTGGCGCCCGGGCCCGCCGCAGTCCTCACCCGGTACGACGCCGGCTTTTACGCGCAGGTCTTCCTCTTTGACGAATACGAGGTGGCGCGACTCCCCCTGGGACCCAGCCCCCGGGTGCTCGACGTCGGCGCCAACATCGGCCTTTTCAGCTGGCGCGTGGCGCGCAGCCACCCCGGGGCCCGCATCCTCGCCCTGGAGCCCCAGTCCGAAAACTGCGCCCGCCTGCGCCAGTTGGTGGCGGCGACGGGCATCGACGCGCAGGTCTATCCCGGCGCCTGCGGGGCCAGTGCCGGCCGAGCCACGCTGCACCTGCGCAGCAGCGTGACCCACTCTCTGGACCCGGCCTGGCACCTGGATCTGGCGGAAGGCGGCGCGGCGGCGCGCAGCGAGCAGGTCGAGGTGACGACGGTGGACGCCGTTTGCGACCGCCAGGGCATCGAGCGCATCGACCTCTTGAAGGTGGACGTCGAAGGCGCCGAAGTCGACGTGCTGCGCGGCGCCCACGCCATGCTGCCGCGCACCCGCTTCGTCGTGCTCGAATACCACAGCCCAGACCGCCGGGCCGCCGCCGCCGCGCTGCTGACCGCCGCGGGCTTCCGCTACCGCGACAAGTCCTTTTGGGGCCTGGCCGCCGGCAACGAGGGGGAGGGGTTGCTGCTGGCCGCCCGACCCGGCGCGCCGGTCTGAGAAAGCCGACATCCCCCGGCCCTTATCGGCCCGGACCGCCCGCGACCGGCGGCAGCGGCTCCGGCACCGGCTGGCGGCGGTGAAAACCGGTGAGCAGGGCGTAGTCCGCCTGACGCAGCAGGGCGGCCGCCTGGGATGCCCCGCGCGCGATGTGCTCCGGGCGGTGGGCGTCGGCGCCGAAGGTGATCGCCGCGCCGGCACGGCGGCACCAGGTGAGCAGGGCCGCCTGCAGGTCGGGGGAGGCGACCACGTCGGCGCCGTTGAGCTCGATGGCCACGCCGGTTTGCGCCGCCGCCGACAACACGGGCCGCAGGCACTGCTCCAGGTACGGGGGAGGGGGCACGAAGCGGCTCAGCCGCAGCGGGTGCGCGAGGATGTCGCACCCGGCGCTTCGCACCGCGTCCTCCAGCAACTCCGCGTAGCGCCGCCACAACCGCCAACCCTCCGCGAGGTCGGGCGCCTGCAGCCGCTGCAGCACACAACCCCCGACCGCGTGCACCGAAACGAGCAGGAAGTCCCAGGGCACGCCGGCGCATACCTCGCCGAGTGCCTGCTGGCGGTCCGGCAGGAAGTCGACCTCCAATCCGAGGCGGACCGCGACATCGGACGAGGCGCGGCCGGCCACCGCACCGGCATACGCGCTCAGACCGAGCAGCGGTCCCTCCAGGGCGGCCTCCGGAATCCACGCCCGCCCTTCACGCAACTGAAAGATGTGCTCCGAGATGCCGAGCACCGCCAGACCCGCGGCCGCGGCGGCGGCGAGCATCGCGTCCAGGCCGCTTGCGGCGATGTGGGTGTGGTAGCTGTGGGGCATGGGTGCCGAAGGCGCCGTCACGGCTGTTCGGCACCACTGAGCGCCCCCGGAGGCAGCACGACGTGGGCGGCCAGATCCAGCCTCCAGCCGGTGGGCGCCACCCGGGTATACACGCCTCCAAGCGGGGCGTCTTCCGGGCGCTGGGCCCTGGCGTAACCCCGTAGCGGCACCGGCCCACCGCCCACGGCGAGCACCGTCCCCGCCCGAACCTCCGCCTGCCAACCGGGCCGCACCAAGAGCGCTCCGCGGTCGTCGAGCAGGAGGGCCTGCAGGCCGCCGGTCAACGCGGTGCCGAACACGGAGGCGATGCGGCCCGCCGCGTGCGCCCCGGTGGCGACCAGCGTCCCGGGGATCAGGCCGAGTCCGCGCCGCCGGCCGCCGCCCGCCGACGCCGCCCGCTCGCCGCGTTCCTCCTCACGGCCCAGGGCCCACTCCCCCGCCGCGGTGGCGGCCGGCCCGAAGGCGGCCACCATCGCGCCCCGCACCATCGCGCCGGCGATGGCCGCCGCGGCTGCCGTGCCCCCCAGCACATCCAGCAGGAGTTCGGGATCCCCGCCGCCGAGCACCAGCAGGTCCGCCGACGCGATCGAGGCCGCAAGGGCCGGATCATCCGCCCGCGCCCGCGTGGAAACGTCGAGCGTTTCCGACCGGTCCATACCAAACCGCTGAAAATAGCGGCGGTAGCGCTCCCCCGCCCCTGCGAAGTTGTATGAGGCGGCCGGAAGCACCACCGCGCGGGCCTGGCGGCCGCCGGCCCGATGAATGAGGTCCACCAGCACGTCGTCGGCCACCGCCCCGGAGGCCAAAAAGAGGCTGCCACGCACGTTCATCGCCAGGGTGCGGGCGGGTCCGGCCGCCATGGCCACCGCCCGCGCGGGCGCGCGCCGTCCGGCGCGGCTCGGCGCGCGAAAGGGCAAGACGATCGCCTGGGACAACATTTGCGAAAGCTCACTGACCGCGTTGCCAAGTTCGCCGATCTGCACGAAGGCCCGTCCCCCCCGTTCGACCCCCCGCCCATCGTGTCCATCGATGGCAACACTTTCCCACACGCCCCACTATACACGTCGGCCCAACGCAAACCCAGGCGGATCGCGGCGGACGGCCGCGCGGCCGACGGCCGACGCAGGATCGGCCCGGCCCGCTACAGGGCCCGGCCCGCTACAGGTTGACGCCGATGACGCCCCCCAAGGCCCCGGCCGCCGCGCCCAGGAGCAGACGGCCCGCCGCAGCCCCCCAGGCGAACGAGCCCGGAAACCAAAGCGGCTGCAACGCCAACGACAACCCGCTGTACACCACCCCGACGGCGAGGCCGTGGGCCCACCCCAGGGTCCCGGCCCGGCGCGCCGCGTACCCGGCACCCGCGGCCAGGCTGGCGAGACCGAACGCCAACAGGACCCCGGTGGCCGCCTGCTCCGTCACCGAAGTCCAATAGACGACCGCCGCCAGGACGCCCGCCGTCACGATGCCCACCGCAAACGTGGCCGCGACCCCGGCGACCACCGCCCCCCACTGCAGACCCGGTCGCGCCGCACCGGCGGCGGTCCCGCCCGAACGCATGGCTGCCCACCCCCGCTAAGGGGTATGCGGCGCCGCCACCCACCAGACCGACAGGCGGGGCTCCGGCCCTCTCAGGTCGGAACCCCGTAGCTCGGGCATTCCCCGGGCGCTTCGCGTCATAAAGGCTCCCAACCCGCGATCAGGAAGGATCGCGCGGCTGCGGCTGCCCCCTGTTGGCGCCCTGGTCCTGTGCCATGTGGCGCTCCGCGAAACGGACCATCTTCCGCACCATGTGCCCGCCGATCGTACCGACTTGGCGAGTCGTCATCTCGCCCCACCCGCGCCGCTCAATGTCGTCGCGGAGGCCGAGTTCGGCCGCAACCTCGTACTTCATCCGGTCCAACGCACCGTCGGCCTCCGGCAGATCGGGCCTCCGCCTTCGCTGTGCCAGGCGAACCGCCTCCTCCGCAATCATCCCGGCCGCCCGAGCCACCCGTAGGTTGTGTCGATCGCCGTGGCGCGAACCTGGCAAATCGCCGCCACGCCACCCGTCGGCCGCCATCCGCTCAGGCACATGCCCCGGTGGCGGACGGTGCGGCGGGGGCCGGTTCGGGGACCTGCTCGTGCACCGTCGGTTCGGCGGTGGCAAGCCCGGGATCAAACGAAAGGGTGAGGCCCCGCCCGTCGGTCGCGATCTGCAGCCCGGCCGTCCGCGTCGTCTCCACCGCGACGACGTGCGACGCGGCGAGTCGCTGGGCCACCGCCGGATCGGGCGCCACGCCCAGTCGCGGCTCCAGCACCGCCACCCGGGGGGAGACCGCCCGCAGGAATTCCTGCGGGATGCTCGCCGGCAGCACCGGGGCGGGCACCTCCAGCACCTGGGCGCGCAGGTCCGGACCCAGCCGGCGCAGCGCATCCAACTCCTGGGGATTGGCGGTCGCGGCGAGCAGCATGCGGACATGGCCATCGACCACCCGCAACACCCCGGCCCCGGACGGCAGCGACCCGGGCTGGGCCAGATCCGTGGCCGGCCAGAGCACGTTCATGCGCACCGGCCCCAGGTTGACCGTCGTCCCCCGCTGCACCGGCCGTACCGGCGTGCCGCGGGCCCGCGCGGCCGCCAGCACCGCGTCGTGCGCCGCACAGCGGTTACCGGGCACCAGGTCCAGGATGCGTCCCACCGGCACGGCCCGCAGCACCGGCACCAGGCCGGCCGCGCTGCCGGTGCCGCCGGAGGTGACGATCACGGTCTGCAACCGGGCGATGTGCAGGGCACGCAACCGCGCCACCACCGCCTCGCCCACCTCGGAAGGCCCACCATCGACCAGATCGGCCCGGTCCCCGGCCACCACCAGCACGGCGCGGCCCTGGGCGCTGCTGAAAAACTCCACGCGCGCCTGCTCCGACGGCCTTGGGGCCGATGCCACCAAAGGAAGGAGCCCCTGGACGGCGGCGGTCACCGGATAGGGCAGCGGCGCCCCCGCGATCCGGGACACCCCCAGCGCGGTCGCGACCAGGCCGACGGCAAGCAGGGCCTCCGCCGCGCCATGCACCCACTGCGCGTCCCGGCGTCGGCGCGTGCGCCGCCGCACGGACCAAAACAGGGCACGCATGGGATCCCCCCCAGCCGCATCCGCTGGAGGGTATGCCGGGTTCGAGGCGGGCATGACCCCAAGAGGCGGAAGCCGCGGCGCCGGAGGGCGGGATCACGGTTCGGCGCAAGCGCACGTCCGGCGCGGACGGCCCCGGGGCCGCCGACCCGCGCACCAACCCCAAACGCCCTCAGGGCGCGGCGGGCGTATCCAACCACCGTTCGACCGCCCGCAGGACCCGTTCCCGGTCGCCGACCACCGGATGGGGCCCCGGCAGGGAACGCACAAAGGCGCGACCGTACGACGCCGTCACCAGCCGCGAATCGAGGACGACCGCCACGCCGCGGTCGGAAGCGGTGCGGATCAGACGGCCGAAGCCCTGTTTGAAGCGCAGCACGGCGGCCGGCAGCTGCAACTCGCCAAAGGGACTGCCCCCCCGGGCCGCGATCGCCTCCTGGCGCGCCTGCTGCAGCGGCATGTCCGGCGGCCAAAAGGGCAACTGGGCAATCACCAGGAGCCGCAGGGCGTCGCCGGGCAGATCGACCCCCTCCCAGAACGAGGCCGCACCCAGCACCACCGTCTCCTGGCAGCGGAGCAGCGCGTCGGCCAGGGCCCCGCGGCTGCCGTCCAGACCCTGGGCCAGACAGGCGATGCCCTCCGCCTCCAGGGTCGGCCGCAGTTCGTCCCGCAGGGCTCGCATCAGGGCGTTGGAGGTGCAGAGCACCAGCGCGTGCCCGCGGCTGGCGCGGAACAGTCGCACGAGCCACGGCGCGAGGGCGCGCGCCTGGCCCCGCGGGTCACCGGGGCGCGGCCGCGGCACGTCCGAGGGCAGCCCGAGCAGTGCCTGCTCCCGGTACGAAAAGGGCGACTCCACCTGCAGTTCGTCCACGCGCTCCGCTTCCGCGTTTTGATGCAGCCCCAGACGACGGCGCAGGTATTCGAATCCCCCGCCGACGGTGAGGGTCGCCGAGGTCATCACGACGGAACGCCGCGGCGCGAACAGATCCCGGGCCAGGATGGCCCCGGGATCCACCGGGCTGGCGCGCACCACGACGGCCCCGGCCGAGCCGCCGCGGGTCTGGGCCACCTCGCACCAGGTCACCCAACCGTCGCGGCCCTCCAGTGTCAGCGCGACATCCCCCGCCAGCTGCGCCGCCGACCCCGCGGCGGTGCGCAACTCCGCCGCCCGCTCCCCGTCGCCGTACGCCGCCTCGCCTTCGTCCGAATCGTCCAGCGCCTCGGCGGCGGCACCCATGGTCTCGGCCAGGTCGTTGAGCCCCTGACCCAGACGGGCGCCACCCGCGATCACGGCATCCCAGGCCGGATCCGATCCCGCCTCGGGGCGGGGCTCAAAGCGCGCGTCCCGACCGGGACCGGAACCGCGCGGCCGCCCCCCCGCCCAGGCGCGCAAACCGTCAAAGAACTCGCGGCTTCCCGCCCGAACCTGCTCCAGACCCCGCAGCGCGCCCCCCAACTGGCGTGCGGCCAGGGCGCCGGCGGGGGTGGCGCCCCCGGCCAACGGTTCCAGCCGGGAGCGCATCGCCGGCAGCAGGCCGGCGGTATGGGCCCCGGCCGGACGCTCCAGCAGGCGCACGTAGCGGTCCAGCGCGCGCTCGGACAGGGTGCGCCCCAGGTGCTGGCAGGCCTCATCCTCCAGATGGTGCGCCTCGTCGCACACCAGGTACTCATACTCGGGCAACACCCCGCCGCCGGTCGCCAGGTCGGAAAACAGCAGGGCATAGTTCACCACGACGACGTCCGCCTGCGCGGCCCGCCGACGGGCGCGAAAGAGAAAGCACGCCTCATAGAGCGGACAGCGCCGGCCGGTGCAGGCCACGGCATCCGCGGACAACGACGCGAAGCGCTCTTCGTCTTCCCCATACAAACCGATTTCGGCGCGATCCCCGGTCTCCGTCTGCGCGAGCCAGCGGGCGACGCGGGCCAAAAAGGGCGCATCCGCCGGATCGGCCTCCATGGCCAGGCGCTCTTCCCACAGTTTGAGGCAGACATAGTGCGCGCGCCCCTTGAGCAGCGCGGCGCGGGCGCCGACCGCGCTGCCAAGCGCCAGCGGGAGATCCTTGCCGACGAGCTGCTCCTGCAACTGCACGGTGCGGGTGGACACCACGACCCGGCTGCGGCGCGCCCGCGCAAAGGCCAGGGCCGGCAGGAGGTAGGCCAGGCTCTTGCCGGTACCGGTGCCGGCCTCGACCATCAGGTGGCGTTCCGTTTCGAAGGCCGCCGCCACGGCCGCGAGCATCCGCCGCTGCCCGGAGCGAACCTCAAACGATTGCAGGCGCCGCGCCAAGTCGGACCCGGGCTCCAGCAGCGCCGCAGGGTCTCCCGCGGGGCCCACCTCCGCCGCGGTGGACTCGTCGCGGACCGGCGGCGGCAACCGTCGGTGGACCAAGACCGGGCCGCTGCCGGCCGGCGCCAAACCCGCCACCAGCCGGGCGAGGGGACCCGGGACCCGGCGCAGCAGGTAGGCCAGGGTCCCCAGCAGACGCGGCTCCGTCTCCCCCAGTTCCGAGAGCAGCGAGACGAACAACGCCGCCGTGGCCCGGGCGTCGGACAGGGCATCGTGCGCCTGATCCAGTTCGATGCCCCGCGCCCGTGTCAGGTCGCCCAGGCGGTGGCTGGCGGCGGCCGGGTCGACCAGGCGGGCCAGTTCGAGCGTGTCGTACACCGGAGCCTGCAGCGGCTGCAGCTGGTGGCACCGCAGACCCGCGGAAACGAATCCCAGGTCGAAGGCCGCATGATGCGCCACCAGAGGCAGCTCGCCGACGAAGCCCCGAAACTCCGCCAGGGCCGCCGCAGGAGACGGCGCCCCGACCAGGCGCTCCGGCGTGATGCCGGTCAACCGCACCACGGCCAATCCCACCGGGCGCCCCGGATCCACGAGCGTGGACCAGGTTCGCACCCCCTGGGGCGTGACGGCCACGGCGGCCAGTTGCAGCAGGGCGTCGCGATCGGCGTTCAGCCCGGTCGTCTCACAGTCGAAGGCGACAAACGCGGACGGCACCGGCGAGACCCTCGACGCATGGAAGAAGTCGCCCTCGTCGCTTCGCGGGGCCCCGCCCGCCGTATCCACCATCATCAGGCCAGCGCCGCCCGCACCCGCCGCAGCGCCTCCTGGTAGCGGGCGGCCGACCGCGCCACGACCTCGGGCGGCAGCACCGGTGCCGGGGGTTCCAAGTTCCAGCCGATCTGTTGCACGTAGTCGCGGATGGGCTGCTTATCGAGGGAGTCGATCGCCCGCCCCGGGGTGTAGCGGTCGGCCGGCCAAAGGCGCGAGCTGTCCGGCGTGAACACCTCGTCGATCAGGGCCAGGCGGCCGTCCACCATACCGAATTCGAACTTGGTGTCCGCCAGCAGGATGCCGGCCGTTGCGAGACGCTCGGCCGCCACGCCATACAGCCGCAGGCTGATCGCGCGCAGTTGCCCCGCCAGTTCGGACCCGAAGCGGTCCGCCACCACGGCCTGCGCCACGTTCTCATCGTGCCCCTGGTCGTTCTTCAGGGCGGGGGTGAAGATCGGCTCAGGGAGGCGGCCGTTTTCCTCCAGGCCGGCGGGCAGGGGGATCCCGCAGGCCGTCCCCTGACGGCGGTATTCCTTCCACCCCGAACCCGCCAGGTAGCCGCGCACCACACACTCGACGTCGATCCGCTGCGCGCGCCGGACCAGCATGCTCCGGCCGGCCAGAACCTCCCGCGCCCCGCCGCTCAGGGAAAGCCCGTCCAGACCCACGCCCAGGAGATGGTTTGGAACAAGGTTCCGGGTGGCCTGAAACCACAGGACCGACATAGCGGTCAGCACCGCACCCTTGCCAGGGATCCCCTGACCGAAAACCACGTCAAAGGCCGAGACACGGTCGGACGCCACCAGCAGCAACCGATCGTCCCCAACCGCAAAGATGTTCCGCACCTTGCCGCGGCGCAGGAGGGGCAGGCCGATCTCCGGGCACTCCAGCATCGGCGACCCCACGGCGGCGGCAGGCCGCGTCGCTTCACCCGCCTGTTGCGTCGCATCCATCGTAGGCGTACCGCCCTCCACGCTTTGCCGTTTTGCGCACCGCGGCACCACCCGACCCGGAGCGCCGCGCGGGCCGGCACCCGGCCCAACCGAGTTCGAGTTCCGCACCCCCGCATCACCTTCCTGTCGACTGGCCATCCTGTATTGCGGTGCGGGGCGATCGACCGGGGGAGGCAATCCGATGGGCGTGTCCGATTCCGGGGACTTCCTGTCGCGCGCCGTGGCGGGCGGCGCCCTGGGTGGCCTGGCCGCGGCCGCCTG
>DAHWHT010000294.1 GCA_027335515.1 Clostridia bacterium | reverse complement strand
ACCGCCTCCCCGAGCGCTTCATCTTCGTCCGCCCTCTCCGCCCCGACTTCCGCGCACTCCTCCGCGCGCCCCTTCCGCCCGACCCTCACGCCTGAGCCCCCACTACCCGGCCCTTCCCACGCCGTTCAGTAAACATGTACTCCATACTGAAGAAAGCGGGCATAGTTGCCGCACCGACTTCAGCGGACAGCTTGTACGCAATGGTGACAGAGGTAAACGCGAAGTTGGCAACGTCCAATGGACCGTCCAGAATTGTGGGCCTCGGATGGAGTGACATCCGCGTGTGGCTGGCATTTGTCATTGGCTACGGTGGCACCGTGTCGCCCGGAGACTTCAGTGGCGCGATTCCGGCCACGGAAAAGCTTGTTTCGCTCGCGCGCCTCGCCCGCTGGGAGCCCGGAATTCCATACGCCGATGGTGCAGACGCCGGGCTGCTTACGTTTCTTAATGCGGGTGGATTCGGTGGGCGAGATAGTGCTGGAGCGTTTGCCTTTATGCCACCTTGGTATGCGCTTCGATATGGCGAAGGGTGGAATGCCAAGGCTCCTCCGAGCAAGTTGCCCACGTCTAGGTTCCCCACCTTTCCAATCAAGTCCTTGGTGCCTGCTTACATTAGTTGGGGTTTGGGGTTGACTCCTCATGCCCGATATCCAACGACAGCCGTTCGCTTCATTATGTGGTTATATGAGAAGGCTCAACAGCAAGTGTTGGTGAGTGCTGGAATCCCGCCGGTGGTGAAAAGTCGCGACCTTGCAGCCTCCTGGCACAAGGTTCAGGCAACAGAAGCACCGTGGATGCCGAAATTTGACCCTGAACGATATCTGAACATCGCACAGGCGTTGCCATCATTGCATGGATACGGTTCCAACGGGGTGGCGCCGCTGTTTTCGGCTGCCTTCCGGAAGATGTATGACGGCGCGGATGTTGCCAGCGTGCTAAATCAGTTGGCGCACGAGGTCGGGAAGCGGGCCTGACGCGGCCGGACTGGGAAGTGGCGCGGGGGTGAGCAACAGGCGCGGACGAAGGTGGCCGCGGCGGAAGGGCGGGCGCGGCGGGCAGAGCAGGAGGTCGTGCGCCTGATGGTGGCGCTGGATGAGCGGGACCAGGAGATTGGCCGCCTCAGCGCGGACTTCGAGCGGCGGTTGGCCGTCGAGCGGGCGGCGGGCGTAGTGGAGGCACCGGGGACCAGATCGGCGGCTGCGTTGCCATTGGCCGGCCGGCGGGTGTTGGTGGTGGGTGATGCGCCGCGTGCCGGGACGTATCGAGCGGCGGCATTGGCCCTGGGTGCGGAGGCGGTGGAGTTCGCCGAAGGGATGGACTTGGCGCCGGGCGTGCGCCGCGCGCTCAGTGATACGCACTGCGGCGTCGGCGCGGCTCTCAGCGGCCTGTGCGGCACAGCACGATGGCGCTGGTGCGGCAACGGGCGGGGGTCGGTGCGGAGGTGGTCCTGGTCCCCGTGGCGGGGATGGCGGCGTTCCGGGATGCGCTGGCCGCCGCAGGCAGGAGGACCGCGTAGGGGGGCGGGATGGCCCTGGAGGGCCTGGCGAGGAAGATGGTGGCGGTGTCGCGGAGAACTGCGGGACGGAGTGCGGGAAGGGGAGAGACCGTTGGTCTGGGAGGAGAAGTCGTTGCAGTACCTTCGGAGTGAAAGAACGGTTGCCACGTATTGCCAGCCGGAGGGCGCGGGCGTACCCTCGGCCTATCCAGACGCCGGTTAGAGGCTGGCGAGTTGGTCCCCGTTTCCGCGCCCACTGAATAATGCGCGGGGCGGGGATCAGCGTTTCTCGGGCATTCCATCGCGGCAGGGTGAACGCGTTTGGCCAACGCCACGGGGGTCGCGGTGCTCTTGGATGGAGGGTTCGTCCCGGTGGCCGTCAACCGTCTGTCGTGCTAACAACCTCAACCTCTGGTCCGGCGAACGGCCAGACCTGCGCGTGCGGCCACTGTGCGTGCAGTTGGCAGAGCAGGCGTAGATGAATAGGACCGTTGCGCGCGCCAACATGCTCAGCCCGAACGTCCACGGCTGAAGGACCCAGGACCTCCAAGGGTCGATGGATGAGTTCAGTCAGATAGCGAGGCACCCAACCAAGCAGGCGGAATCCCCCATCCCGCAACCCCACGGCCCAGCGATCCGCCGGATTCTGCGGATCAGGTACTATTGAAAGGCGCTCGCCCACCGCCAGCGAATCAACCGCTTCCTCCGCCCCTGGAATATGGCGAATGCCGTGGACCAGAAACAAGCATCGCACAGCACCGCCTTCAAGGGTGGGCTCTGGGAATACCTCAATGTTGTCCGTCTGACGTCGCCCCTCGCTTCGAGCAAGGACTTCGAACGGGTCCGCATCCTCCCCCAGTCCGAGCGCACGCACAAAGTCGGGGTAGTCGGCTCGGGTCCTCGGCATGAGCCGGTTCTCGAAGAGGGGAAACAGATAGGAGGAGCGGTAGGTTCGCTGCAGATCAGGGAAGCTGAGGAACGGACGGAAGCCGTCAAGCGTCACCGCACGACGAAGGTACCGAAACTCATACGTGTCGGCGGGGGCTCCGCAAAGTCGATCAAGACGCCCCACCGGTTCGATGGCCCGCGTGGTTGGGTCCTGCCAGGCCACGTACAGTCGGGCATGGCCAAGGCGACCTTGCGGTAGGCTCACGAGATTACTCGTAAGCGCTGAGTCCATCCAACAGCCTCCTCCGGTTGACCATCAGCAGTCTAACACAAAACCGCCTAGCAGGGGGCGACATCCGGTCTTCTGGGGGTGCCGCAACCAGCCGTTCGAAGGCTTGCTCGTTTAGTATTTTGAGGCTGGCCTTGTACGCATCGCGGGCCGAACACGAACACAGGCGCAGGCCTGGAAACGAAGACTTTATGTCTTTCCTTGAGAAGCGCAATATACCCTACATTCTGAAGACCTCTGCCACGCGACCGCTGCGCGCTTGGTCCGACACTTTGACTTACCGCACGATCGGTGAAGTTCCCGACGGCGTTCTGGAGATTGCCTCGGGTATCTACTCCGA
>DAHWHT010000288.1 GCA_027335515.1 Clostridia bacterium | reverse complement strand
CGTGCGAACGCTCTCCGGTCCGGGTGGAAAGCCCGGCGTGCGCGGCAGTTGCCGCGTAGCCCGAGTCCGCCTGTTGCCTACGGCCCCGCAAGGGGTCAACACAAGGCCGAAAGGGGCGAAAACCTGGTCGGGCGGACGGTGTGGAAGGCCGAAAGATCGGTTGGTACACATTTTTCTAACCAGGGGACAGGCATGGCGATGCCTGGAATTGGCGCCGCCGGGGCCGCTGCTGCGGACGCAGTGCTTCGGGGCGCAGTCCGGGGACTGCAGGGGCCGGTGCTCGCGGCCCTAGACCGGCTCCTGCTGCGGCCGGTCGTGCTGAGCCCTGGAGTGGTGGCGGCGGCCGGCGCAACCCGGGATGTGGGCGCGAGTTTGCTGGTCGCGGTCTTGACCTATGGCGTGCTGCGAACCCTGCTGGCTCCTTTGGTCGGATTGCGGCCGGATCCATTGCCCGCGCTGGTCGGGCGCGTCGCCCTGGCCGCCGTGGGTGTGGCCGGGAGCGTACCCCTGGTTCAGGGGGTGCTGGCGGCCAACCATGCGCTGTGCGCTCTGCTCATCCGGGCGGCCCCCCACGGTCCGACGGGGCTGATTCGTCCATTGGCGGGGGGCATCGGCCTGTCCGCAGCCCCGGCACTGCTCGGGATCGGGCCGGACGTGGTCGCGTTGGCGGTTCTGGTCGGGACGGCGGCGCTCGCCTGCTTTTACCTGGTGCGGGCCGCGGAGATTTCGCTGTTGTGCCTGCTTTTGCCCATCGGCGCGGCGCTCTGGGCCCTGCCGGCCGCGGATGGCGTCTGGCGGGCGCTGGTGGGCGAACTGCTGGTGAGCGTCTTTGTTCAGTCCGCCCAGGCGGCGGTGTTGCTCGTGTTTGCGGCGGGCATGTCCGGCGGCGCGGGACACGCCGGCCAGTGGTTGTCTGCGCTGGCGTCCCTTTCCCTTCTCTTTCGCTGTCGCACGCTGGTGGGGCGGGCGGTCGGGACCCTGTTTCCTTGGGCGGGAGATGCGGCGGGACCTGGGGAGTGGCTGCGGGGGGCAGGGATCGGATTGCGCCTTCGCGGTCCGGGGTGAAGGCGGGGGGTATGGCGATGCCGTTGATCCCCGGCGCGACCGGGCGCGGGTTGCGCGTGTTGCCGCGGCTTGGTCTGGGACAGGCCGTCGGAGTCCTGGCGACCGCCGTGGTCTGTTTCGCCATGTGGCATGCGCCGGTACCCCGGGTCGTGCGGCTGCCGGGGTTGGCCGCCGTGGCGGGCGCCGGGATGCTGCTGAGCATCGGGTCATGGCCTCCGGGGCCGCAGGGGGAGGCGGTGGTCCGCTGGCTGGGCCGGCTGGCCGCGTACGGGTGGCGGCGACAGGCGCGTGCCGGCACCGGCGGGGGCCGGTGGTGCGGGCCCGTGGACATGGTCGGGCCGTACCTTCTGCACCCGGGGGGGTGTGCGGCCGTCTTGGAGAGCGGCGGTTTGGATCCGGCTCTGGGTGGCGACGATGCCTGGGTGGCCGCCGTCGCCGGCTACCGTGAGCTGCTGCACGCACTGGAACGGCCGCTGCAGGTGGTCGTGGTGTCGAGGTGGTTGCGAGACGCCGACCGACCGACCCACTATCGGACGGAGCGGGTGCCGGCCGGGCTGGCCGAAGTCGCCGCCACCTACGCCTCCCACTGGGGTGGGTTGGTGGCGGCGCGTTGCTGGGTTGTGCGGCGCGTCCTGCTCGTGGCGTCGGCGCCGGGGAGGGGCGCGGACGCCCAGGCGGACATCGAGGCGACCGTCGCCTGTGTGCAGCGCCTCGCCGCGCGCCTGGGCTTTGGCTGTCGCCGGCTGACCGGGGATGAGTTGGTGGCCGCGTGGCGGGAGTGGACGGGGGACGTCTGTCCCGGGGCGAGGGTGGATGGGCAAGCGGGTTGGCGCGTTCGGGGCTGGTCGGATGCGTAGCCCCTGGGGCCCCGGGCGCTCTGGCGCGTTGGCGCCCGGCCGGGCGCGCCGCGGTGATCTTGCCGCGCCGGGGTTTGTGGCGGTGGCCCCCGATCATCTGACCCTATCCGACGGCCGCGTCGCCCGCACCCTCATTGTGCGTGGCTATCCGCGGACCGTCGTTGCGGGATGGCTGGCGCCCCTGGAGGGGTGGCCCGGCGAACTGCGGGTGGCCACCTTCATCGAACCCGTGGCCACCGCGACGGCCCTCGCGGAACTCGGCGCGCATCAACGTGCGGCCTCGGCCTCCGTGCTGCTCACCGAGATGCGTGGGGCTCTGCCGGACGCCCTTGACCAGGAGGCGGCCGCGGAGGCGCGACGCCTGCGTGCGGCGCTGGCCAGGGGCCAGCCCCGGCTGTTTGTGGTGCACATGGCCCTCACCGTCCTCGCTGCGGACCTGCCGGATCTGGAGCGCCGCTGTGCTGAAGTGGTGCGCCTCCTCGCCGGATTGCTGGTGGGCGTGCGAAGCGGACTGCTTGAGCAGGATACGGGTTTCGCCGCCACGCTCCCCAGCGGGCGCCTGGTCCTTTCCGCACCGCGCAACTTCGACAGTGAGGCCCTGGCCACGATGTATCCCTTTTCCTCCGGGGGGACGCTGCCGGCGAACGGCGAGGTGTGGGGGATGGATCGCCGCTGGCGCAGTCCGGTTGCGGTGGATCGGCGGGCCTTGAGCAACCCGCATGTGTTGTGCGTGGCGGCGAGCGGGGCGGGGAAGTCCTTTTGGGCAAAGCATATTCTGCTTCAGGCCGTCCTGCGGGGCGAACGTGTCTGTGTTCTGGACCCGCACGGGGAGTATGCCGGGTGGTGCCGGGTCGTGGGGGGGCGGACGATCCGCGTGGACGACCACACCGGCCTTGGGGCGCGGTTGCTCCTGCCTCTGGTCGGGGAGGCCGGGGAGGCATGGCGCATCCGTTGGTCGGCGCGGTTGCGGGCGCTGCTTTTCCTGCTGGGTCACCGAATGAGTCCCGAGGCGGCAGCCGTCTGCGGCGTCGCCCTGCAAAGGGCCATGGCCGGCGCGGCGCCCGCTCCCACCCTGGGCGGCGTTGCGGACGAACTGGAGAAGGAAGGCCCTGCCGGCGCCCGCATGGCCGCGGTCCTGCGGGAGGCCCTGCAGACCTGCCTGCGGGGGTTTGCCGGTGGAGGGGGCGATCTTCCGGATAACCTCCCCGCGCTGGTGTTTGATCTGCGGGGGGTGGCGGAGCGAACCGGGCCCGGGTCCGCGGCCGCGCTGTGGCTGCTGGCGGAGTTTCTGTTGGATCATTGGGTGGATCCCGCGCGGCCGCCGCTGACGGTTGCGGTCGACGAGGCCCACGCACTGCTGGCGCACGCCGTGACGGCGCGCTTCTTGGAAGAACTCCTGCGCAGCGGCCGCAAGCGCGGCGCCGGCGTGCTCTTGTTGACCCAGGCGATCGGCGATCTCCTGGGGGCCCACGCCGACCCGGATGCGGCGCGGGCGACGCGCGCCGCCTTGGCCAATGCCGCAGCCGTGTTTCTCATGCGCCAACAAAACCAACGGGAGGTCGCCATGGTGCGCGCGCTGTATCGCCTAGGCGCAGAGGAGGCGCGGTTGCTGACCACCTGCGGCCGGGGCGAAGGGCTCTTGGTGGAGGGACGCCGCCGTGCCTCGGTGCTGGTGGATGTGCCGCTGGCGATGCACGCCGCCTTTGCTACGGACCCGGATGGCGGCACGCCCCCGGCGCCATGAGCCGCCCCCGAGGAGAACGTTCTTGCCCGCGGCTGCGGCAAGGGGACGGGCCGGCCTGTCCCCCGTCACGCCGGTCTGTCCAGCGCCCAGCATCCGATAGCGGCATAGACCGTGGCGACGAGCCACAGCGACCAGACGGGCAAGGGGATGACGAGTCGCGCGAGCTCCGCCAGCAGGGGCAGCGTCCAGGCCGCCAGGCCCACGCGCCAACCCTGGATCCACGACGCATTGCGGCCCGCGAAGCGCGCGGCGATCAATCCAATCCAGGTTACGATCAGCGCCCGCATCAGGTCGCCCAGGATCGTGAAGCCGGTTGCCACGACGGCACCGAGCCACAGGCCTTCGGAGGAGAGGGCGGACAGCAGGTTGCCGATGTTCGCCTTAGTCGGCGGCAGCTTGCCCAGCATGGAAAACGGCACCACAAGGTTGCCGCGGACCGTTTCCCGGGTGCGAAGCAAGATCTCGCGCGTGGCAAGCACCATGCCGACCGCGGCGTGGCCCAGAGCGGACGGGTGGGCGTGCCCCGTCGGTACGAGTACGATGCTGGCGCCGTCCGCCTGGACGCGCAACGGCAACGAGGCGGGGGGCGTAACCCGCCATTGCCCGCCGGAGAGCGAAAAGTCGGGCAGGAGGTGCCACGCGGCGGAGATCGCCGTCAGACCGCGGGCCACGCCCCAGGCCATGACCACGGAGGTGACGGCGGCGGTAATCCCCGCCACCAGGAAGAATGCGGCGTAGGCCCCCTGGGGCTGGGCCCCGATGCGGCGGTAGCCCGCCCCGCCGAGGAACGCCTGCCACAGCCGTTCTGGCACGGATAGGCGCGCCTCCGCCGGCGCCGGTGAATCCTCGACCGCCAAGCCCCGCCGACCCCCTTGTGCGTGTGGAGGCGATCAGGCCCCCAGCGCGAACCATTCACAGCGAAGCGGCTGCAAAAAGCGATCCGCCACGAAGTTGAGGGCCTTGCGCGCCGGGTGCAGGTCGGCCGCCAGGCCGTCCAGGGTTTCGCGCAGGCCGCATTGGCGTGCTTCCGGCGCGCGTGCCGCAGATCGATAGCGCGTTTGGCTCTCGTCCTCCCATTCGTCGAGCTGCATGGAGCCCTGCGCGCTGTCTGGGAACACCCCAGCCAGGAACAGGGCGACATCGCCCAGGCGCCGGTCCAGGGCGAAGCGTTCCGCGGCTTCGGCATGGCGACGCAGGCGCCGCAGGTCGTCCAGGTTCAGTTCGTGGAAGGCGCGGCCGGCGGGCCCGGATCCCTTGCGGTCTGCCGGGGCCCGCCCCACGGAGGTGAAGGACGCCAGCAGTTCCGCCAAGTAGTGGACCCGGGCCGTGTCATCCAATGTGTGGGCGATTCGCTGGGCGTCGAATACCGGCAGGCGCTTGCGGGGGGCCAGCCATTCGGCGGTGAAGCTGCGGTGGCGCAACTCGCGCCGTGAGCGGCGCAGCAGGATGGAGAAAAAGAAGTATGGGCTGACCTTGAGCAGGATTTGCGGGTCTTGCAGGACGGCGGGTTCGAGGCGCGGATCTTCGAGCATGGCCGCGAGAACCGCGGGGTCGTTGCGCAGCGTGCGCACCGCGCCGGCCAGGTCTCCGCCGGTTGCGGCCTCCGTCACACGCAGCGCGTAGGTGATGTCGGCATCCGTGAGCATTTCAAGCAGCAGGCCGTCCGCGTACATTCTCGGCTCCCCCTTCCTCGATGGAAGACGGTGGGCGGCGGCACCCCTTGCGGTCAGGTATACTCCATTACCCGTCGAGATGCACCGCGCGACGGGCTCAGGGGTCCCTTTGCCGAAGTTTGCCGGGACCCGCGCGCCCCCTCTACACGGTTCGCGCGGGTCCGCCGCGGGTCGCCCGTAGGGAGGCGGTCGCATGGCGCCTGATCCCGCCGGTCCCGCGCGGGCCCTGACGATCGCCGGCTCGGACAGCGGCGGGGGGGCGGGCATTGCCGCCGATCTCAAGACGTTTGCCGCCTTCGGTGTTTATGGTATGGCCGCGGTGACCGCCGTTACCGCGCAGGACACGCTGGCAGTGCATGAGGTGTCGCTGGTGGACCCGGGGCTGGTCGCCCGACAGATCCGCGTGGTGCGCGACGATCTTGGCGTTGATGCGTGCAAGATCGGCATGCTGGGGTCGGCCGCCACCGCCCGCGCCGTGGCGGATGTGCTGCGCTCCGGGTGCCTGGGACCGGTCGTGCTGGATCCCGTGTTGGCCGGCACGCACGGCCAGCAACTGCTTTCGCGGGACGGGCTGGAGGTGCTGCGCCACGCCCTGTTGCCGCAGATCACCGTCGTGACGCCCAACCTGCCCGAGGCGGCCGCGTTGCTGGGATGGGACCTGGGGGCGCTTGCCACGCCGGCCGCCCGCCGGAACGCGGTGGCGGCGCTGCACCGCCTGGGGGTGCGGCACGTCGTCCTGAAGGGGGGGCACCTGCCCGATACCGGCGCGGGCGCCGACGCCCCGGCGACGGATCTTTGGTATGACGGGCGGGCCTATCGAGAGTTGTCCGCCCGGCGGTTGCAGACCCGCCATACGCACGGCACCGGGTGCACGTTTGCCGCCGCCCTGGCTGCGGGCCTGGCGCGCGGCCAAGAGGTTGAGTCGGCCCTGGGCGCGGCGAAGCGGTATGTGTCTTGGGCGATCGCCCACGCTCCCGGTCTGGGTCGTGGCGCGGGACCCCTGGGGTATGGGCGCCCCGGGGCACCGGACGCTGGGTGGGAGGAGTCGGAGTGACGCGCGGCGGGGTCCTGGGCCCGAGGGGCTGGCGGGAACCGGGACGGTTGCGGTCGGCCCTGCGGCTGTATGTGGTGGTCGATCCGGAGCAGTCGGCCGGCCGGGCGCCCATGGCGGTCGCCGACGCGGCGCTGGAGGGTGGGGCAACGGCCATCCAGCTGCGGCATCGACGGGCAACCGGGCGGGAACTGTGCGAGCTCGGGGCCGCCCTGGCCGCGCGCTGCGCCTCCCGTGGGGCGCTGTTTGTCGTCAACGACCGGGTGGATGTCGCTCTGGCCTGCGGCGCGGACGGGGTGCACCTCGGTCAGGACGACCTGCCGGCCGCCCGCGCCCGAGCCATGGGTGGGGTGGGCCTGGTCATCGGGGTGTCGGCGGCCACGCCGGCAGAGGCGCGCCGCGCCGAACGCGACGCCGCGGACTATCTTGGCGTCGGTTCGGTCTACGGGACCGATTCGAAGCCCGACGCCGGAGCGCCGATTACCTGCGGCGGCCTGGCGGAGGTGGTCCGCGCGTCCACCCTGCCGGTTGTGGGCATCGGCGGGATTCGCGCGGATCGGGCGTGCCAGGTCCTTGAGGCCGGCGCCGTGGGGGTGGCGGTGATCTCGGCTGTGTGCTCGGCCGCGGACATCCGCGCGGCGGCGGCGGAGCTGGCGGCGGCCCTGCGGGGGGGGATGGCGGAATGATCTCCGAGCGCGGCGGCGAGGAGCGGGTACTCGCCGCCTTGCGGCAGGCGCTGGGCGCGCGGGTCGGGGGACCGGGGGTGGAAATCGGCATCGGGGACGACGCGGCCGTCCTCCGCCCGCCGCCGGGACGGTTGGTGGCGACGGTCGACATGCTGGTGGAGGGCCAGCACTTCCTGCGGCGGGGGCCCATGGCGGGGCAACCCGCCGACGTGGGTTGGCAAGCCATGGCCGTCAATCTGGGCGATGTGGCGGCCATGGGGGGGCGCCCGCTGTGGGCCCTGTGTTCTCTCGGCCTGCCGGATGATCTGGAGGCGGGCGAGGTTGAATCCCTCTATGCTGGCATGGCGGAGGCGGCCGAGGCGTTTGGTGTGGCCGTCGTGGGGGGCAACCTGGCGCGGTTGGCGGAGCGCCTCGTGGTGGACGTCACCGTGCTTGGCGTCGTGGACCGGCCCCTTTGCCGGGGGCGGGCCCGACCGGGCGACTACCTCTGTATGACCGGCCGCGTGGGCGCGGCGGCGGCCGGTCTTCACCTGGCCCGGACGGATGCGGGCAAGCGCGATGGCTCGGCCCCTTTGCTCGCGGCGCTGCGCCGACCCCAGCCGAGGGTGCGGGAGGGGATCGCCCTCGGTGCACTGGGCGGGGACGCGATCCGGTCCGCCTGTGACCTGTCGGACGGGTTGGCGGTGGATCTCTGCCGGCTCCTCGCGCCGGGGGTCGACGCGGTGCTGTGGCAGGATCACCTGCCCGTGCCCGACGCCGTGCGTGCCACGGCGGAGGCCGCGGGGGTGGATCCGCTCGAGTGGGTGCTGCACGGCGGAGGCGATTATGAGCTCGCCTGCGCTGTGGCGCCAGCGGCCATCGCGCAGGCGCACGCGGCGTTGGTTCGGGTCGGGCAAGCGCCGCTGCACACCATCGGCATCTGCGAGCCGGGAGAGCCCGGTGGGCGGCTGTCGATCGCCCCGCGTCAGGACGGGACGCGGCGCCCGGTCGCCCGGAGCGGATGGGATCCGTTTCGCCAGGCCCGGGCTTGGCGCTAGGGGTTCTGCCCCGGTACAATCGGGCGGCGGCGCGTCCAGTGCGGCCGCCCGACGCGGGTTGGACGGGAGGCGTGCGCGTGGCCGTGTTCTCC
>DAHWHT010000286.1 GCA_027335515.1 Clostridia bacterium | reverse complement strand
ACAGGTCCCCCAGCTGTTTCCACACCGGCGATTCACCTTCCGGCGCGACGTTCAGCTCCACGAGCGTCGTCGCCGGGAGGTCAAGTTCTTCCACGAGCATGGCAGTCTCTGGCCCCGACTGTGACAGGCGATCAGCCTGAGACGGCGGAATGGCAAACTGCTTCGCCAGAGCATCCCGGCCCGCGCGCAACCCTTGCGCGAATTGCTTGATGGAGAGGTCCGGCCGCTGCCGCAAGACGTTCTCCGTCTCAGAAAGGCGGCCCCGCACCTGCTCGCGCAGCAGGGACAACAGAGGATCGCGATCCCCTTGGAATTGCACCTCCACCCGGACACGCGGCGACAGCATCCGGCTCACTTTCCTCGCCGCCCGGTCGAGTCGCCGGAACTCGGTCGCCTTGGCATCCTCCCACTCCACTAGGAGGTTCTGGCGTAGCTGCTCAAGGTCAGCAACGTCCCGCCGCAACGCCGTCTGGCGCTCGCCCAAGGGGCGAAGCTCTTCGATCCCCTGGCGTAGCCGAATGAACTCCTCGCCGTCCACCTGCGCCTTCTGCAGTTCGCGCAGGATCCGCTCGTACGAGGAGCGCACGATGTCCCGGCGCGCGTTCCAGCGCGTCCGCACCTCGCGCAAACCCTGTTCGGCGCGCACCACGGCACGGTCGATCTGCTCGGCGACGGTCTGCAGATCACGTTCCAGGCGCGTCAGTACGGCCTCGGCCTCCGACAAGATCGGTTCTCCCGCCAGACCTTCGAGAGCCTTCACCGACAGGAAGGCGCGGTCGACCGGCAGATCTTGACGTAAAGACTCCAACACCTCCTTAAACGGAAGGAGTCGCTCGTCGGCGGAGCGCAGGATCCGTTCCTCACGCACCAGCAGGCTCTGTTCCTTGAGCCGCTCTTCGAGGCCGGCCTCTCGGTATCGCTGCAACGTCTCCTCCAGAGACGGCAGTGACGCAAGGCGTTCTCCGGCAGCATCCAACTCGCGGCGCACGTCCAGCATGCGGTTCCGCGTGCGTTCCAGCTCACGTCGCAAGTCGGCCTTCCGCCGCACCACTGCTTCGTCACGCTCCACGAACCGTTCCAAGAGGCGGGTGATCTGCTCCGGTTTCCTCGCCAACTCAGAGATTTCATGCTGCCCGAATATCTCCGTCTGCGGTGCCACGTCGGACGGTGACAGGCTGAGGACCTGCCCCGATTGATCGCGCACAATCGGCGGGTTCGGAACGGTGCGTTCGATGCGATACTCATGGACCAGCGGTCGCGACACACGCACCAGAAGACTGATCTTTGTGCCGCTCTTCAGAACCTGGCGGACGATGCTCTCGTGCGTCCGGCGAGCGTCTTCTCCCAACGGATGCAGACCCAACACGTAACGCAGACTCTCGATGATGGTAGACTTCCCCGTACCCCTCCCTCCGATGAGCACGTTCAAGTCGCCGTTGAAATGAATCGCCACCTGATCGAGAAAGCCGCCCTGCCAGGCAACAGCGACGAATTCTGTGTGGTGGGGGGGGGCGGGAGCACCTGCCAGCCGGATCCGCGATTCCGGATCCAGGAACGCCTGCCGCAACCCCTCGACCGAAACCTCAGACATCTTAAGCCAGGTCCATGCTCCCGACTTAGCGAGATCTTCCGGTCTGCAGATGTCCGAAGCATTGATTACGGCGACCGGACGTGCGCGACGGTATTCCGCATTCTTGTTTTGCAGGATTGGCCGGAGACTCTCGGGAGCGTCGCTCACGGGGCCGGGCAGGGCGCACGCAAGCAGGTCCGCCGACTTCCAGGCCACGACGCCGCCCAGACCCCGCAGGGTATGCAGCAACCCCCCGTCGGCGGCGACATGGGCGGCGATGCAGACGGCTCCCCACCCATGTACCTCCGCCAGGAATTCCGTCGCGTCGTATTTTCCTCTGGGCGCTCCCGGCGCCTGGGAGTGGACGCCGCAGTCACCGATGATGCGGTCAATCTCTTGCGGACTGCGCTCAGGGTCAAAGAGACAAAGGAAGTGTACGCCATCCTTGGTGACGGCCTCGAATCCCGGAAACACGCGGATGCCGGCCTCCTGCGCGGCACGGATCAGACTCAGGGACGCCATGACGCTGTAATGGTCCGTCACCCCGATCACGTCAATATCGCTCTCCACGCAGGCCTTAACGAGGGCGGCATTGTAACTGACCTCGTCGGGAAACGGCGTCGGCTTGCGTTGGTTGCGCAGATAGGCGAAGGGGTTCACCTGCAAGGCGCAACGGTAAAACCGCGCGCCCGCGGGTAGGGCCAACGCGCTGTGTAGGGGCTCCTCGGCCCCCTGTGCGCCGCTCATGAGCATGGCTGTGCGTGACCTCCGGCGGGAGTTCTTGCCCCACGCACCGCCCCGCGCCGTCGACGCGGTGGGCCTCGCCGGGCCGTGTCGCCGAAAACGGCGCCACGGCGCCCGGGCACGCGAGAGCACCCCCGAGGGAGTGTACTACGGCCATGGGGCGCCTCGCCGTTGCTGCTGGAGACGCTGCTATGGGGCGAGATCGCCCCGCGGGGCATGCGGGCGCACCTCCTGCCCGCCACCCGCCGCACCCGGGTTTGGTGCCGCGGTGCCCGCAAGCGATTGAACGACAGGGGAGGTCCTTCGTCGGCTGTCCGTGCGCCGTACGGCACGCCGTACGTCTGGGACTGCACGAGCCACGTCAGCAGCACGGGCGCGGCCGAGTCGCTTGCCGGGCACGAGTGCCGTGTGCACGGAGCCACCGGAGGAGTCGGACTCTGAGCCGTGCGCCCGCTCATCCCGCCCCAAGCCATCCCTGGCGACGTCAGCCAACCCAAGGGCCCAAGGGTAGGCAACCGCCCCAACGCCCCCCGCCTGCCGGGCCACCCGCGCCCGCCGCACCGCGGCCGACCGCGCCGGCTCCCCCTTGCGCAGCGCAGCCGCCGCCTCGGCCGCCTTCTTCCAGCGCATCAGGCCGGCGAGGGGCGCGGCGTTGAGCACGGCGCCGTCGCTGAAGTCCACCTCGAACGTCGCGGCCGCCGCCCGCAGCGCGTCCCGGAACGCCGCCACGTCCGCGAGGAGCGCCTCCTGCTCCACGGCCTGCTTCTTCAGGGCGCGGGAGGCGCCTGGCTCGGTGGCCTCACGTCGCAGCCGCGCCAGGACCTCCGTCTCCCCGGTCAGCTTGCGGTCGACGAACTTGCCGATGGCCGTGGCGAGGGTGTCGCGCTGCAGCCGCGGGTAATACAGCCAGAGCCCGTAGCCGCGTGACGCGGAGGAGACCCTGCCAGTAGAGCGGCACCCGCCGCTGGCTACCGCTGTACGCCTTCAGGTGCGCATCGAAGAAGCTCTGGCGCTGATAGGTGCGCAGGTCGACGCCGAGGGCGGTGCGCAGTTCCTCCGCGATGGCCGGCGTCGCGGCCCCGAACAGCGCCTCCAGCGCGCGGCGGACGACACGGGTGATGTCCACCTCCTCGGAGGGGTCGTCCACCAGGATCCCGTCCAGCGGCGGGCGCAGCGGGTAGTTCGCGGGGAGGTCGGCCGGCGACAGCGGCCGGCCGTCGGCGTCCTGGAGCATGCCGGGGGAACAGCGCGGGAGCGGGGCGAAAGGGTCGCCCAGGGCGGCAGAGTCCCCTCTTGCGCCCTGGGCGGGATCCGGGGCCTCCTCTCCGGCCTCTCCGGGGCTCCGGCTGGCCACAGTGCGTCCTCGCTGACAGGCGGTTTCTCCGGCGCGCTGGCCGACGCGGATGTCCCAACGGCCGAAGGCGCAGCCGACGCCGTACGAGATCAGACCGTGCGCGGCGCGGGCCAAGTCCGCGGGGCGCATCAGCCCCAGGCGCCGGCGGGCGTCGACGTCGATGAACAAGGATGCGTCGTCCTCCAGAAGTATTCGCCGGTGGCCGCGCTCGGCGGAATGGTGTCTCGCTTGGCGGAATCTCTGTTACGAGACCACGGGGCATATCGCGCTGGTCACCCACCGCAACACCGTCATCGCCGCGGTCGGTGCGCCGGAACTCCGCGGGCAACCGGTGGGCCCGGCGATCGCGGCCGCCGTCGCACGCGGCGAGACCACTCCGTCCAGGCCAGGGGATGCTGCGGACGCACGGGCGCTTGTTTGCAACCTCGCTCACGACAGGGATCCATTCGCCTCCTTCGTCATCGCGCCGGTGCCGACGGGGCCGGCGCCGTGGTCCTCGTCACACGCACCTTTCCCGCCAAGGCGCGCCCGTGTTTGGGATGCCCGCTCCCTCGCCAAGATGGCCAACCACTCGCGACGACGCGCGCCAACAGGGCGAGGTACTGCGACGCGTTGCCCGCCGCATGAAATCGGTCGCGGGCGACCTGCTGGCCGTGGGCCATGCTCGTCGAGCCGGATGTCAGCCACCGGGCAGGCGTGCCCCGAGGGGAGGAGGCAACGCCGTAAGCGTTCAGCCCGGGAGTGGAAGCGCTCCGGCCGCGCGAAGCCTTTCGCCCCAAGGGGCTTCCCCGATGACGGGCCGTCATGTCGGGGAGTACCGACCCGCGACCGGCTGGTCTGGGCTCGTCCGCTAAGAGAGAGTTGGCGCCAGTAGTATGCCCGTCTCCTTGGCACCACCACTTGCGGGACCATAGGCGGGTGCTACCCCCCTGAACGCGTGCGCACCGCGCCGCTCCGAGACTCACCCGCTGGTCCCCTGGAGCCGTGCATCCACGCCTTGCGCATCACGCCGACCGTGCCCGTGGAACGGGCGATGCTCCCCAGGCCAGCGCTGACCCCGTCCCGACCGCCCCCCCCCGCTACTTTTCGTCTCGCTCAAACGACACCTTTGCCTTAGCGTTCAATCCTGCACAACTGCTACTCACACCCCTGGACGTCCTGATCCGGTGGCCGCGGGTGGCAGAGGTCTGTGCAAGCCTGAGCAGGCCGCGGTACGTCCCGGTCACGAGGCTTGCGCCCACGGATGGGTTGTGCGATACTGGCGAAGTGTAAGTCATGAATCATCAGGCAGATAATGGCGCCGGGCCAGGGACAGGTGGGGGTGGCGCAGGCGGACCGGCCAGATGGACGGTCCCGGCGCCCGATGATGCCGATCGGCGACCCGTGCGGTCCTTCGCACTGGTAACGATTGGAGACGGAAGCGGTTGTGAACGAATGGTTACTCCTCCAGCAAGAGGCGTTCTGTTGCTGTGAACGTCTGTGCACCGGGCCTCGTCGGCAGTGGCTCGTCCTCGGATCAGGAAGTGCTCGGGGTAGTACTGGACCGTCCGATGGGGATCACCGACCCGCCGACCTCCCGGAGAATGGGGTAAGCCATCAGCGACGCCCTCCACCTGCGGTCAGCAGTTCGAAGACCGTCGACGCGTCTGCGAACTGCGGTCTGGCCGCCGAGAGCGCCGCTGTCTTGGCCCCTCGGCATGCCCTTGTCGCGACGGGGAGGGCGGCAGGACGAGGTAGAGGTTTCTGTCGCCGGTTCCGCTCGGGCGCCGAGGTGACGGCCCGTGGCGAGCGTGCGGCACCCGTTCGTCGCTCCAGCGCGGCCCTACGACCCCTTCGAACACGACAGCCGGCTCACCGGCCAAAGGGGAGATGGAACCATGGACCAAGACACCCTGAAGGGGCGTCCCTACCACGGCAAAGAGGCGGTCCTGTCGACCAAACACGGTAAGGAACGGGCTGTCGCTCCCGCTCTCATGGAGGCTGTCGGCATCAGGGTGTGCGTTCCTCATGACCTAGACACCGACGCCCTTGGAACATTCACCGGGGACATCCCGCGCGTGGGGACCGTACTGGAAGTCGCACTGCGCAAGGCTCGTCTGGGAATGGCCGCAACCGGTCTGCCCATTGGCTTGGCCAGTGAAGGGAGTTTCGGCCCCCATCCCGATTTGGGGTGGATACCCGCAGACACAGAGACACTATTGTTTGTCGATGATGAAATGGGCATCCAAGTGACAGAATCAATACTCAGTCAGACAACGAATTTTGCGTACGAGACGTGTGTCGAGGCTGATGAACTCGATGAGTGGCTCCGCAAGGTCCGCTTTCCTTCACACGGGCTGTTCGTGCGGCCGAACTCCGGACTGCGGCCGAACTTGCTGTTTAAAGGCGTGACCTCCCACATGGCCCTGCGAGAGGTGGTGAAACGTTGCGCCCGGGCTTCGGCTGACGGATTCGCCCATGTGGAGACGGATATGCGAGCGCACATGAACCCCACGCGCTTGCAGGTAATCGCTGAACTGGCCCAACGCCTGGGCCGGCGTCTCGCGACCCCGTGCCCGGAGTGTGGCACTCCGG
>DAHWHT010000064.1 GCA_027335515.1 Clostridia bacterium | reverse complement strand
CACAGGTGCGGATGAACCAGAGCCAGACGGCGGAATGCAGCCAGAAGCCGACCGTGACGCTGCTGCGGGGACCACGGCGGCGCCAGAATTGAAGGTGCTGCAGGGTGGGGGATCTGTTTGGTGCCGCGAAAGATGACTTCGACGGGCCAGCGGGCCGACCCCACTCACGCGTTACGGGATCGGACCCTCCCCGGCACCGATAGGGAAGGTCCAGGGGCGGCCGGCGCAAGCCGGATTGCGGCGGCACGAATGGCAGATGTCGGGGTTTGTCAGGCAAATCGGGCAACTGCTGACACCACCGCCCCCCCCGGCCGCGATGAAGGCGGAGTAAGGGACTGGCAGGATACTACTTCTCGCGAAACGCGCGTGGCTCAGACCGCAGACACCGCGTACCAGACGTTGGCACCCGCATCCGCAGGCTTGTGCCAGTTGAGCTCCCGGTCCCAAGCGCCCTGCTTCGCCCACACACTCCCATGACATCATGTGGAATCGGCGGCACCTTGTCAACGCACCCGACCTTATCCCCTGCCAGTCCCGAAGGGCGCGGGTGGAGGCTACGTTTCGTCGGCGGGCGCCCGCACGGCCGCAGCGGCCACCGTCAGAAAGAACGTCGGCAGCCATAGGGCGAAGGCGGGCGCCGCCAGGAACTGCAGGAGGAACTGCACCGCGGCCGACAGCAGGATGGGCCAGCGTCGGCGCTTGCCCAGCGTGGCCAGGGGTGCAATCCCCGCCAACAGCATCCCGCCGAGCAGCCCATACCCCAGCGGGGACGAAAACACGTGAATCACCGGGACGGCATGGCAGTCGACCGGAGGGCCGCCCGGTTGGACGGGCGACCGGCAGGCCTTGGTGCCCAGGTTGAGCCAGGATGCGCCCAGGGCGGCAACGTCCGCCGCGGCCGCCAGGGTGGCCAGGAAGGGTCGCCAGCGCACCGCATCGCCCCCGCGCAAGCATAGCGCAGCGGGTCTCAGGGCGCGTGTTCCGTCAGGCGGCGGACCTTCGCCTCGGCCAGGGCGATGGCGACGGCATCGTCCAGATACCCCAGCGGGAAGAGAAAATCGTCGATCGCGTCCACCGCGACCAGGAAGTACAGGACGGCACTGCCGGCGGCCATCCGGACCGCGACGGGGGCATCGCCGTCCCCCAGATAGAGTCGGCCGAGGGCGCGCAGGCGTTCGACCACGGGTCCGCTGGCGCCGATCGCCGCGAGTTTGGCCTCCAACCCGTCGCGTACGGTCTGGGCGGCGGCGCCCGTGGCCGCATAGGCCTCAAGGTGCTCCAACCGTTCGGCCACTCGCGCGGCCAGGGCCGGAGGCGCCGGGTCCACCCCCATCCGGCGGAGGGCATCCCACGGGTCGTCGGGGGATTCGCTCCGACCGAGCCCCGCGGCGGCAAGGAGTTCGTCGGCGGGAAACCCCAACACCGGGGCGAGGGTCCGCAGCAGGCCCGAGGTTGGGCGCGCGCGACCCGCAAGCAGGCGGGAGACGCTGGAGTGGCTGACCCCCGCCGCCCGTCCCAGGGCGCGTACCGAGAGCCCCTGGGACGCCATGCGCTCGCGCAGGAGCCGGACCAACTGCGGTTGTGGTTGCGCGGGCACCACCCCCCGGTGCGGGGCGCACCGCCGCACCTCCCGGATGCATATGGGTGGGGTACGGACGATATGACGGGGGGAGCCGCACGTGGTCCAGGTGGAGCGGGTCGGCGGCGCGCGGCCGGGGGGGCCGGTCCGGCGGCGGGCCCGTTGGCGGGCCGTCGGATCGCTGGCGGCGCTGCTGGGGCCCGGCCTGCTGGCGATGGCCGCGGATAACGATGCGGGCGGTCTGCTTTCGTATGCGGCCACGGGTGCCCGATTCGGCGCGTTATGGTTCACGGTTCTGCTGGTACCGCTGGGCGTCTGCGCCGTGGTGGTCCAGGACATGGCGATGCGTGTGGGCACCGTGACCGGCCGCGGCCTGGCGGAGCTGATTCGGACGCGCTTCAGCCGCGGCTGGGCCTGGCTGGCGGGTATCGACCTCGCGGTGCAAAACGCTCTGACCCTGATGACCGAGTTCGTCGGCATGGGGATGGGCCTGGCGCACTTCGGTGTGCCCCTGGCTGCCGGGGTGCCGTTTTCCTGCGCCCTGGTGCTGGCTCTGGTTCTGGGGCCGCGGTACCGCGCCGCGGAGCGCGCGGCCGTCGGGCTCGCGGTGGCCAGTTTGCTCTTTTTGCCCCTGGCGGCCGGTGTGCTCGGGCACAACGGCGCGGCGGTCTGGGCATCCAGACCCGCTGCGCATCTGGGGCTGTTTCTGGCGGCGGCGGTGGGCAACGCGCTGGCCCCCTGGATGCTCTTTTTCCAGACCCAGTCCAGCGCCGGCCGTGGCGCGTCGATCGCCGCGGGACGGGTCGACCTGGCCGTCGGGGCGCTTGTTCAGGTCCTGGTCGCGGCGGCGGTGGTCGTGCTCGGGGCGGCCGGTGCCGTCGGCGGCGGTGTCGGCGGCCTGGGCGCCATCGGGGGGGACCTGTTTGCGATCGGCCTGTTCGATGCCGGGCTGGTCGCGGCCCTGACGGTCTCGCTTTCCACGGCCTGGGCGGTGGCCGAGACCCTGGGGGGGCGGGCGCGGCCGGAGGCCCGTCTGTCTGAGGCGCCCGGCTTTTACACCGCCTACACCATCGGCGTGGTGGCCACGGCCGCCGCGGTCCTCTGGCCCGGCCTAGCGTCGCTGCACACCGCCGTGCTGGTCCAGGCGGCGGCGGCGATCCTGCTGCCGCCGCTGGTGGCCATGCTGATGGCGCTGGCCAACGATCCGCTGCTGATGCCGGAGGGGCGCAACGGCCACGGGCACAACGTCGCGGCCGGGCTGGTGCTCGCGGCGTTCGTGGCCGCCTGCCTCTGGCTTCTGGCCGGCCCGCGGGTGTGATACCGAGCAGCCGCAAGGCGTTGGCGGGGGGTGGGTTGTCGTGGGCGGGACGCGCGGCCGTGGTCGGCTTCGCTGGTTGGTGTGGCTGTGCTGGTTGTGGCTGGTGGGTGCGGGGGGGGCCTTTGCGCTGCGCCTGGCGCACGGGTGACCCGCCGCGGCATCCGGGAGCCGAAGGCCTGCGGTGCACTTGCCTTCGCTGCCTGGCTGCCGCCGCTGCGCCGGGCCGTTTTCAGCGCCGCCGCGCGGAGACGCGGGTCATGGATGCCGCAAGGCGCAGGGCCGGGGCGCCCGCGCCCCGCACGCGGTAGCTCCACGCCCCGCGGCGCCAAAGCACCCAGGTGGACGCACCCGCCGGGGTGATCGTCTGGACGACCTGCCCGCGCGGGATCCGCGGTACCGGGGTCTTGCCGCTGGGTACCAGGGCCGCGAGGCGGCGGGCATAGGGTGCCAGGGCTGCGGCCGAGCGGCCGACGCCGCTGACATCGGCGACCTGGAAGGTCCAGCCTTGCGCCTGCCACTGAAGCAGGGAAAAGGGGCGCTTGGCGGTCTGCGGGTAGTAGGTGGCGCGCACCCCGCCCCCGGGTGCGGCGGGACTGCCGCCCGACCGCGGCGTCGGGACGGCGGGGGAGGCTCCGAGGGATGCGGCGCTGCCCCCCGCGATGGCACCGAAGGCGTCCTTTTGGGGCGGGGACGGCAGGCTTCCCGGCGCGGCGGGATGAGAAACCTGGTAGAGACCGATGCGGTAGCTGGTGGCCGTCGTGTGCACGGTAAAGTAGTCGTGGCGGCCGGCGGCGGTCGGCGGCAGCCAGACCGGCAGCCAGACGGTGGCGCCGGTGCGGCCCAGCAGCGGCAGGGTCGGGGCGAAGGCGGGGTTTGCCACGCCGGACCGCAGGCTGGCGGTGTGCGACGCGGCGTGGCTGGCGGTCGGCGCGCGGCGCGCCGGGTGCGTGGCGCGCGGGGCTGCGGCGCTCGACGACGCCCGGGAAGCGGCGGACGCGGATGTGTGGACCGGGGCTGCCGGGTGGGCCGGGCCGCAGGCGGCAAGCGCGGCGGTCGCAATGCCCACCGCCAGCCGCAGCCCCGCAGCCGCGGGGCCGCCGCGCGAAACGGGGGGATGGGCCTTGGACTGGCCCTTGCCGGATGCGGTGGGGCGCATTGCCTTCCAACTCCTCCACGGTGGGCATCGCGTCTATCTGGTCGGCGGTGCGGTCCGCGATGCCCTGCTTTCGCGCACCCCGCACGACTACGATCTGGCGACGACCGCCCGGCCGGAGGCCGTCCTGGCGCTGTGGCCGCGGGCGGTGGCGGACGACGCGGCGTTCGGGCGGGTGCTGGTGGACGGCATCGACGTGCTCACCCTGCGGCGCGAGGCGGAATACCGCGACCGGCGCCGCCCGAGCCGGGTCGTATTTACCCGCAGCATCCGCGCCGATCTGGCGCGTCGTGACTTTACCATCAACGCCCTGGCGGTCGACCTCTCGGATGGCACCGTGATCGATCCCCACGGCGGACGGGCCGACCTCGCCGCCGGTCTGCTGCGCGCCGTCGGTCCGGCCGGGCGACGCATCGGCGAGGATGCGCTGCGCGTGTTGCGCGCCGTGCGGTTTCGCGCCCAACTCGGCTTTTCCTACCATCCCGCCCTGGCCCGCGCCCTGACGGCCGCGGCGGCGGACGGGTCTTTGGAGTCGCTGGCCGCCGAGCGGCTGCGGGACGAATTGGACGGGATGCTCGGCGCGGTCGGCTGCGGGTTGGCGCTGCGCGATCTGCGGCGCCACGGCCTGCTGGCGGCGGTGTTGCCCGAGTGCCTGCCCATGGTCGGCTGCACGCAGAACAATCCGATGCACGCCCACGACGTCTGGGAACACAGCGTCCGCGCCGTGGAGGCCATGCCCGCCGCGGCCCACCTCCGCTGGGCGGCCCTGCTGCACGACTGCGGCAAGCCATCCTGTCGCACGCTGGACGCGCAGGGCGGGACCCACTTCTACGGCCATGAGGTTGCCGGTGCCGCGATCGCGGCGTCCGTGCTGCGGCGGCTGCGCTTTGCGGAGTCGCGGGTGGCCCGGGTGGTGGCCCTGGTGCGCCGCCACATGTTCTCCTATGGTCCGCAGACGCACCCGGGCGCGGCGCGGCGGTTGCTGCTCGCCCTGGGGCCCCAGGGTGTGGCGGATCTGTTGGAGCTGCGGCGGGCGGACCGCCAGGCGTCCCTTTGGGGCGCGGGTTATGGTCCGGAGGGGGAACGCCTCACCCAGCACCTGCAGGCCCTCGCCGAAAGCGGGGAGCGCTTCGCCCGCGAAGACCTCGCCATCGATGGGCACGACGTCATGCGCGTGCTGGGGTTGGCGCCGGGGCCGCGGGTGGGGTCGGTGCTGGCCGCGGCGCACGATGGGGTGCTGGATGAGCGGCTTGCCAACCACCGGGACGCGTTGCTGGCCTGGTTGCGCGACGGTGCGCCGTCGGCCCCCTGAGTTCACGGCGCTTCCGGCCGCGGGTCCGGCCCGACCAGTAGCGCCGCGAGGCCGGCGCGGTCGAATCCGACCACCAGGCGCCTGCCGTCGGTCACCAGTGGACGGCGAAACAGCCCGGGTTCCGCCGCCAGCAGCTCAGCCAGCTCCGCGGCCGTCGGCTGCCGACCGCCCAGCCCGAGTTCGCGGTAGCGCACGCCGCGCGTGGACACGAGGCCCGCCGCCCCGGCCGGGTGCATCGCGGCCAGCGCTTCCACCTCCGCGCGCGTGGGCGGTTGGCGGCGAAGGTCGCGTCGCTCGGGTGTCGTGCAGCCGTGTTGCGAGAGCCACGCCCTCGCATCCCTGCACCCGGTTCAACCGCTGTATTCGAAGAGCACGATTCCGTGTGTCGTCGGCATACCGGCCCGCTTCCGCGTGCGGGGCGCGCCCCCCTGCCGCACCGGGTTGCGCCGCGCGGGTGCGGCCAGGGCGCAGGGGACTCGGGTCGGGGGCCGGAACCGGGCGACGGCGGTCGCGTACGCGGTCGGCAGGAGGGCGGTGGCGAAGGTGGCGTCAGAGCAGGCGGCGGGGCCGGATGTGGTGGTGGTGGGCGGTGGGCCGGCCGGGTATGCCGCGGCGATCGGGTTGGCGCAGGGTGGGGCGGCGGTGCACCTGGTGGAGGCGGACCGTCCGGGCGGCACCTGCCTGCAGCGTGGATGCGTCCCGACCAAGGCCCTGCTGGAGAGCGCGCGCGTCGCCCGCTCCCTGGCCGCGGCGGCCCAGTTCGGGGTGCGGATCGGCGGTGAGACCGCAGTGGACTTCGCCGCGGTGCGCGAGCGGCAGGACCGCGTGGTCGCCGATCTGACGCGGGGCCTGGAGCAGTTGCTGCGCACCAACCGCGTCACGCTGGTGCGCGGATACGGCACGCTGGTGCCGCCGGCGCGCTCCGGGGCCGTTCCCGGGGTGCGGGTCGAAGGTCCCGACGGCGCCACGTTGCGGCCGCAGGCGCTTGTGTTGGCCCCGGGTTCGACACCGGCGCGACCCGCGCTCCCGGGCGCCGAGTTGCCCGGCGTGGTCGACAGCGACGGACTGCTGGCGCGGCGGACCTTTCCCGGGCGGCTCCTGATCATTGGCGGGGGCGCGGTGGGCTGCGAGTTCGCCTCGGCCTACGCGGATCTGGGCAGCAGCGTCACCCTGGTGGAGGTGGCGCCGCAGCTGCTGCCCGCGGCGGACGCCGAGATTGCCCGACGTCTGGCCGCCGCCCTGCGCCGACGCGGCGTGGCGGTCCACGTCGGCGCGCAGGTGGCGCAAATCCAGCCGGGGCCGGTGGTCCAGGTGCGAAGCGCCGACGCCGCCTGCGAGGTTGCGGTGGACGTCGTCCTCTTGGCCACGGGACGCAGCCCGCGCACGGCTGGCCTCGGCCTGGAGGCGTGCGGCCTTGCGACCGCCGGCGGTGGGCGGCTGGCGGTCGACGACGCGCTGCGCTGCGTGGGCGCTTGGGGGGTCTGGGCCGGCGGCGACGCGATCGGCGGGCCCGGTCTGGCGCACGTCGCCTTCGGACACGCGCGGCGGATCTGCGCGGGCATCCTGGGTCGGCCGCTGCCCCCGGAAGCGCCCGTGCCGTATCCGGTCTTCAGCTTCCCGGAGGTGGCGTGGGTGGGGCTGACCGAGGCGGCCGCCCGCGCGGTCGACCCAGGCATCCGCGTCGCCCGGGTGCCGTTTGCCGCCCTGGGCCGCGCCCATGCGGCGGGCGAGACCGACGGGCTGTGCAAGCTGATCGCGGCCGCGGACGGCCGGCTGTTGGGGGCGCACCTGCTGGGCGGCGCCGCCACCGAACTCGTGGCCATTGCCGGCCTGGCGCTGCAACAGGGGGCAACCGCCGAAGACCTGGCCGCGGCGATGCCGGCGCACCCGACCCTGGCGGAGGGTCTGGAGGAGGCGGCGCTCTGGCTGGGCGACCGGCCGCTGCATCTGCCGCGGTCGCGCCCTTGACGCCGCGGCGGATGGCTGTATAGTGATGGTGATTGCAATGGTTTCAGATGAGCGTTGAGATGCAGGACGCATCCCTTGCGAGGACGGTTCAGGGCCGGAGCGGATCTGGTCGGTACGTAGGGCGGAAGGTTGTGGTGCCGTGCGGCCGGTGGGTGAACTGATCGAGCGCCTGCAGGCGCGGGGGGGTAAGGTGACGCCCCAACGCGTGTTGATCTACCGAGCGTTGGTCGGCGACGCCTCGCATCCGACCGCGGAGCAGCTGCATGCGCGCCTGCGTGGTCTCCTGCCACACCTCTCGCTGACCACGGTCTACGCGGCCCTGAACGACCTGGCGGAGGCCGGGGAACTGCGGCGCTTCTCGTCCGGTGACGGTCAGGTCCACTACGACCCGGACACGCGGCCGCACGCCGAGTTGGTGTGCATCCGCTGCCAGCGCATTGAGGATGCGCCGCCGCCCCACGGGCAGGCGGTTCTGCCGGAGCGCGTCGGCGGCTTCCGCGTGGTGGGCCGGACGGAGTTGATCCACGGGTTGTGCCCGGAGTGCCAGGTGGCGGTGGACGAGCAGGACGCGCGGGTGGCCGCGGCGCTGGCGGCGGATGCCGGACGGCCGGAGGCCGCCGGCGCGTCGTGTTGAACTCGGATCGGACGCAAGAGCAAAGGGGCGTGGACGACACGGCGGCGGTGGAGGATGGGTCCGCGCAGGCGGAGAAGCGAACCGAGCGCGGGCACACGCATTCGTTTATTCTGCAGGTGGTGCAGCCGGGGCTGGCGGGGCTGATGGACGGCTCGGTGTCGACCCTGGCGCCACTGTTCGCTACGGCCTTCGCGACCCAGAACACCCATACGGCCTTCATCGTCGGCCTGGCCGCCGCCATCGGCGCCGGTATCAGCATGGCTTTCGCCGAGGGCCTCTCCGACGACGGGGCCCTCACCGGGCGCGGGTCGCCCCTGGGCCGCGGTGCGATCATCGGTTTGATGACCTGTGTCGGCGGGATTGGCCACGCGCTGCCCTTCCTCCTGAGCAACATCCATCACGCGCTGATCCTGGCGTACCTCGTCGTCACGGTCGAGTTGATCGCCATCGCGTTGATCCGCAATCGCTACTTCGGCACCAAGATGTGGCTGTCGGTCGTCCAGGTCGTCTTCGGTGGGGCCCTGGTGTTCGCGGCGGGTGTCCTGATCGGCAGTCGGCTTGGCTGAGCGGTCCCAGCGCGGCCGCTTGCCCCTCGGCCTCCTGCGCGGCAACATGGGATCCATCCCACGACGCCGTCCGGGAGGGGTTGCCGCCCGTGATTGTCGGCACCGGTTGCGACCTGACGCCGATCGAACGCCTCTCGGCGGCCTGCCTGCGCCATCCGGCGCTGGTCGGCCGCCTCTTTACGCCCGCCGAGCAGGCTGCGGCCGAGGCGCGCGGCCGACAGCGCTGGGAGCGCCTGGCCGGGTTGTTCGCCGCCAAGGAGTCGACGATGAAGGCCCTGGGCTGCGGCATGCGCGGCGCCGCCTTCTGCGAGATCGAGGTGGAGCACGAACCGGGTGGAAGGCCGCGGCTGCGCCTGCGGGGCGAGGCCGCGCGGCACGCGCATCGCCTTGGCGCGGTGCGCTGGCACGTGAGCATCGCGCACGCCGGCGGCATGGCCTTTGCGACCGTGGTGGCGGAAGATGACGGGGGCCGGGGGGATCCGCCCGCCGGATTCGATTGATGCGCGTCAGGCTCACAAGGGGTGGCGCCGCCTGGGCCCGAAACCCTCACCGGTCCGGCGCGCCGGGGCTGCCCGGCCGCATTCGGCCACTCTGGGGAGGGATCCGCCATGCGTCCGTCGTCGGCAGGGGGCGGTCCGCCTGCGGTGCGGGCATGATCGGCCTGCTGACCGTTGCGGGGATGCGGGAACTCGATCGGCGGGCGGTTGAGGAGCACGGCCTGGCCGTCGGCGTTCTGATGGAGGTCGCCGGTTCGGCCCTGGCGCGCGAGGCGCTGGCGCTGCGGCAAGCCGCGGGGCGCCACGGGCCGGTGGTGTTTCTCTGCGGTGGCGGTCACAACGGCGGCGACGGCATGGTGGCCGCACGCCACGTGGCCGCTGCCGGCGTCGCTGCCCGTGTGCTGCTTTGGGCGGATCGGACCCGGCTGGGGCCGGAGCCTGCCGCGCAATGGGCGCTGCTGCCCGCCGCCGGGGTTTCGGTGGCGGAATCCCCGCCGCCGTCGGAGCTTGGCCTGGAACTGGACGAGGCCGGCGCGATCGTGGACTGCCTGCTGGGCACCGGCTTTCACGGCACCGTGCGCCCGCCCCTGCCGGACGTGATGGCGCAGGCCAACGTCGCGGCGGCGCCGGTGCTCGCCGCGGACATGCCGTCCGGCCTGTCGGGCGATGTCGGGGAGGCGCCGCAGGGTCCGTGCATTCGGGCGCGACGCACGCTCTGTTTCGGCGCCGTCAAGGCCGGGTTGTTTACGGAACCGGGGCGGGGCTTTGCGGGAAGTGTGGTGTGCGAGCCGCTCGGTATTCCGGCGGCCGCCTGGAGTGGGCTCGATGTGCTGCGGGGCTGTGAGGCGGCTGATGCGGCGGCCCTGCTGCCGCCGCGGCGCCCGGCGGGCCACAAGGGTACCTACGGTACGGTGCTGGCCGTCGTCGGTTCCACGGGCTTGGCCGGCGCGGCCGCCCTCTGCGCGCGGGCCGCCCTGCGCTCCGGCGCCGGCCTGTGTCAGGTGGCCTGTCCGGCCTCCGTGGCCGCGACGGTGGCGGCCCACGTGGCGGAGGCGACCGCCAGGCCGCTTGCGGCCGATCCCGACGGGATGCTGGCGGCGGAGGCGATGGACCGCCTGCCGGGGCTGCTTGGCGCGGCCGACGCCGTGGCGGCGGGTCCGGGGCTGGGCCGCGGCGCGGGCGTGCGCGCGGTGGTCCGGCGGCTGCTGGAGGTGTATGCGGGTCCGCTGGTGCTCGATGCGGACGGATTGAATGCCGTGGAACTCAAGGACCTGCGCGCCGCCAACGGCCGGCTGGTGATCACCCCGCATCCCGGGGAGGCGGGGCGGCTTTTGGGTTGCTCCAGTGCGGACGTCCAGGCCGACCGCCTGGGCGCGGCGCGACGTCTGGCGCAGGAGGGGCGCTGCGTCGCGGTGCTCAAGGGCACCGGTACCCTGGTGGTGGCGGCGGAGCACCCGGTTTGGGTCAACCCGACCGGCAACGACGGCATGGCGACGGGAGGCAGCGGCGACGTCCTGGCCGGCCTGATCGCAGGGTTGTGTGCCCAGGGTGCCGAGCCGCATGCCGCGGCGGTGGCGGGGGTGTACGTCCACGGGCTGGCGGGCGACCGGGCGGCTGCCGCGTTGGGGCGGCGCGCGATGCTGGCGGGCGACCTGCTGGACCGGTTCGGCGATGCCTTTCGGGCCCTGGTGGGGGCGCAGGCGTGAACGAGGGTCTGCGGGCCACCGTCGCGGAGGTTGACCTCGAGTGTCTGCGCCACAACGTGCGCACGCTGCGTTCCCGCTGCCGGTCCGGCAGCGCCTTTATGGCCGTTGTGAAGGCGGATGCGTACGGGCATGGCGCGGTGCCGGTGGCGCGCGCCGCGCTGGAGGCCGGCGCGGATGGGCTGGGCGTCGCGCTGTTGGAAGAAGGCATCCTGCTGCGGCAGGCCGGTATCGCTGCCCCGGTGCTCGTACTCGGTTGGACCCCGGCGGGCCGGGCTGCGGAACTGGTGGCCGCGGATCTGGACCAGGCCGTCTTTTCCGAGGAGGAGGCGCGTGCCTTCGCGGCGGCGGCGCGGGCGGCCGACCGCCGGGTGCGGCTGCATGCCAAACTCGATACGGGGATGGGCCGCCTGGGGTGGCCGGCGCGCCGCCCGCCGGAGCGGGATGCGGCCGTCGCCGCCATCGCCAGGGTGGCGGCGCAGCCCGGGGCGGAGTTGGCGGGCGTCTTTTCCCATTTTGCCGGGGCGGATGAAGCGGACCTGGACGGGGCCCGCGCCCAGCTGGGGTGTCTGCAGGCGGTCCTGGACGGCCTGGCGCGGCGGGGGGTGCGCCCGCGCTGGCGGCATCTGGCCAACACCGCCGCCATTGTGCAACTGCCGGAATCCCACCTGGACCTCGTGCGCGCCGGTATCGGGCTTTACGGGTACCGGCCGTCCGCCCAGGTGCCCGACCCGGGATTGCGCCCGGTGCTGCAGTGGCGGACGCGCGTGGCCCAGGTGCGCGTCCTCGGTGCGGGCGACGGCGTGAGCTACAATGCGACCTATCAGGCGGCGGCCCGGGAGCCCGTGGCGACCCTGCCGGTCGGCTACGCGGATGGGTTCAGCCGGGCGTTGAGCAACCGCGGCCACGTCCTGGTGGACGGCAGGCCCGCGCCCATCCGCGGCCGGATCTGCATGGACCAGACCGTCGTTTCGCTGGCGGCCTGCGGGCCGGTGCAAGCGGGGGACCCGGTGGTGCTGCTCGGCGCGCAGGGGGAGGCGTCCCAGTGGGCATCGGACGTGGCGGACCAGTTGGGGACCATCAGCTACGAGGTGTTGTGCGCCATCGGACCGCGCGTGCCGCGCGTCTACCTCGGCCAATGACGGCCCGCGGCGGCCCCGTCCGCCCCGTCCCCGTGGCGCCGGTTTGACCGGCGCCATGCGGCGTCAGATCCTCTGGGCCTCGGTGGTGATGGCCGTGCTCGGCCTGGTCGGGCCCTCCTGGGGTCCGGCCCTCATCCCGGCGCGGGCCCGCTTTGGCGTCGGGCTTGCCGAGGCGGGTGGGTTGTTCGCCGCCTTCGGCATCTGCCGCGCGCTCGGTTCGGCCCTGGCCGCCGCCGTTTCCGACCGGTGGTCCGCCCGCGTCCTGATGGCACTCTACGGGGT
The DNA here is from genome assembly GCA_027335515.1 of Clostridia bacterium. Next base: position 3,564 of record DAHWHT010000064.1, on the reverse strand, counting down.
GCTGCTGGCGGGCGGGCTCGCGCTGCAGGCCGCCGCGCCGAACTGGGCGGTGCTGGTGACCGGCGGCGCCCTGGTGGGGTTTGCCTTCGGCTGCCTCGGCACGGAGGTCAACGCCGTCGCGGCGCGCACCGGGCCGGAGTTGCGCGGGCGCGCGCTCAGCCTGACCAACGCCGTGTATAGCCTGGGGGCCACCGCGGGACCGTTCGCCGTGGGGCTGCTGCTGCGGGCGCACCTGGGTTGGCGCCTGGCGTTTTGGGCCTGGGCGGCCGCGGCGCTGCTGGCCGGTTTCGGGCTGGCGGCGGCCTGCGGGGGGATCCGCGTGCCGCCGAGCCGGTCGATCGGCAGCGGTTTGGACCGTCGGGTCGCGGCCCTGGCCGGCATGGCCTTTGCATACAACGGCGGCGGCTGGGCGGTGAGCGGTTGGGCGGCGACCTGGCTGGTGGTGCGCTTTGCGGCACCCCTGCTCACCGGGGCGCTCGGGGCCACCGTCTTTTACGGTTGTCTCACCCTCGGTCGCTTGGTCAACGGCGCCGTGGTTCACCGCGTCGCGGTACCGCGACTGCTCTGGTGGCAGGCGGTGGCTTCGGCCGCCGCCCTGGTGGCGCTTTCCCTCGCCCCCAACCCCGGGTTGGCGCTTGCGGCCTTCGGGACGGCCGGCTTCACCCTCGGGGGCATTTATCCGAACCTGGTGGCACACGCGGCCGCGCTGGTGCCGGACCGGCCGGGCGCGATGGCGGGGGCGATCGCGACCGGTGGGGCGGTGGGGGTGGGCCTGGTGCCCTTCAGTGCCGGCCTCCTGGGCGACCGGGGGCTGCCCGCGCTCGGCGGGCTGCTGGTCGTGCTGGGGATCGGTCTGGTGGTCCTGGCGGCATGGGTGCGGCGGTTTCCCCCCGAGGCCGGTCCGACCGGACCGTGACGGAGGATGGCGCGGCCGTGCGGCGAATCGCGAATCGTTGGACGGACGAATGATCGTACAGAGGGACGCGGCGCGCGGGGGGGCGGGTCGGTGGCACAGGACGGCGCGGAGGACTGGGAGCGGCGGGTGGCCGGGTGCGCCACCCTCGACGAACTGGGGGCGCTGGTGCGGGGCTGCGTGCGGTGCGGTCTGCGCGCCGGTTGCCGCGGGGTCGTCTTCGGTGAAGGCCACGAGCGCGCCCGCCTCTGTCTGATTGGCGAGGGGCCGGGCGCCCGGGAGGACGAACTCGGCCGCCCCTTTGTCGGCGCGGCCGGTCAGTTGCTCGACCGCATCCTCGACGCCGCGGGCTTTGCGCGGGAACAGGTGTATATCAGCAACGTGGTGCTCTGCCGGCCGCCGGGCAACCGCGTGCCCGCGGACGACGAGATCGCCGCCTGCCGACCCCACCTGGAGCGGCGGCTGCAGCTGCTCGACCCCGGGATCGTCGTGCTGCTTGGCGCCACCGCCCTGCGGGCCGTTGTGGGCGGGCAGGCCCGCATCTCGCGCGCCCGTGGTCGCTGGCAGCGGCGCGACGGCCGCTTTGTCATGGCCACCTACCACCCCGCCTACCTGCTGCGCAACCCGGCCGCCAAGAAGGACGCGTGGACCGACTTCCGCATGGTGTCGGCGCTGTATGGGCGGCTGTATGGTGGGGCTTGCGGCGCGGACGCGTAGCGGCGGGTGGGGCGGGTGGGGCGGGGGGATCTGGTTTGCACCGCTGGGCGGGGTCGGGCGCGCTGGCGGTGGTGCTGCTCGCGCTGGCGGTGTTCCTGTGCGGGTGCGGTCTGCCGCCCAACGGGGTGTCGGCGTTTGGGTCGCACATCGCCGGGCCGCGCGGCTATCTCGTCCGGGGCCGCCGCATCCTCGGTCCGAACGGAGGGGCCTTCCTGGTGCACGGGGTGGACCGCCCGTCTCTGGAGTGGACTCCGCACGGCGACAACCTCTCCCTGGCGGATTTCCGCAATATGGCCGCCTGGGGCGCCAACGCCGTGCGCATCCCGTTGAACCAGGACTTCTGGCTGTCCACCTCCTGCGACCACTCGGCCGGGTATCGGTCGGTCGTCGCCAGGGCGGTGCGCTGGGCCCACCGGGCGGGCATCCGCATCGTGATCCTCGATCTGCACGCCTCCGACCGGGGCTCCGACCAGACGCGGTCGATCGATTGCGCGGTCAAGCCCGGTCAACAACCGATGGCGGATCGCAACTCGATCACCTTCTGGCGGCAGGTTGCCGCGGTGTATCGCCACGATCCCAACGTGTGGTTTGAGTTGTATAACGAACCGCACAACGTCTCCTGGAGCGTCTGGCTGCATGGGGGCACGGTGGCGGATCCCAAGACCCACACGACGTGGACGGCGGCCGGCATGCAGCAGCTCTATGCGGCGGTGCGGGGGACCGGGGCGCGCAACCTCGTGATCGCCGGCGGACTGAACTGGGCCTATGACCTGCGCGGCCTGCCCACGTATGCGATCCGCGGATACAACGTCGCCTACGCCGTGCATCTCTATGACTACGCGGGCAAACAGCCGCAGGATTGGCCGGCCGCCTTCGGCTTTGCGGTCAGGCATTACCCGATCATCGCCACCGAGTTTGGCCAGCGCAACTGCGGCACGCGTTACGACCAGGCCGTTCTTGCCTATGCCGCCAAGCACGATATGGGCTGGACCGCCTGGGCGTGGTTTCCCGGCGGCTGCGGCTTTCCGTCGCTGATTCAAGACTGGCAGGGCACGCCGACCGCGGCGGGCAAGCTGGTGCGGCGGGCGATGCTGGCGGATCAGCGGGCCGGCGCGTGACCCTCGTTTCCCGCCGCCACGGCCTGCTGGGCCGCGCTGCGGTCGAGGTCACGGCTCTTGCGCAACAGGTCGGCGGCCTCGATCATGCCCTTGTCCACCAGTACCTCGATGAGGCTGGCGATGGCCAGGGTGTTGCGGTAGTCCACCTCCTGCATGTCCGCGATGCGCGCGCCGAGTTCAATCTGTGTCCAATTCGCCGCCATGTCATCCTCCCGCCAGCCGTCGGCGTGCGCCGTTGTGCTGGTAGCTTTGGCTTGTTCGTGCCACCATATGCGGGTGGGGTGCAAAAGGGGGCGGCGGCCGTGGACACCTGGACCTGGGAGACGGACGGACCGGAGGCGACGGCGGCCCTCGGACGTTGGATCGGCGCCGCCGCCCAGGCCGGTGACGCCGTTTTGTTGCGCGGGCCGGTCGGGGCCGGCAAGACCGTGCTGGCCGGCGGTATCCTGGACGGACTGGACGTGCCAGGGCCGCATCCGAGCCCGACCTTCACCCTGGTGCGCAGTCGGCGGGACGGCCGCGTGCCCGCCTGGCATGTGGACCTGTATCGCTTGGCGGATTCGGACGTGGCGTCGGCGGGGGAACTGCTGGGCCTGGATGAGGCGCTGGCCGAGGACGGCGTGGCGGTGGTGGAGTGGGCGGAGCGGCTGGGCGCCTGGACGCCGGCCGACGCGCTGCAGGTGGTCTTGCAGCGCTCGGGCGCCGAGCGGCGCAGGCTGCGCTTGCAGGCAGGCGGTCCGCGGTCCCGCCGGCTGCTTGCCGCGGCGCGGACCGCGGCCGGGGGCGTTGTCTCCGCGGATTAGGTCGCCGCTGCTC
>DAHWHT010000274.1 GCA_027335515.1 Clostridia bacterium | reverse complement strand
GCGGATACCGCCGGGACCACTTCCTTCACCGTCAAGGTGGCGGACAGCGGGAGCCAAACCGCGACGAAGACGCTGAGCATCACGGTGGACACATCGACTGCTCCGTTAGTATCTTCTCTGTCGCCGATTTCGGGCCCCGCGGGAACGACAGTCGTCGCGGACGGCAGCAATCTCGGCGGCACCAGAACCGTCGACTTTGGCAGTAACGCCGGTACAGAACTGAAAATCGCGTCTAACGGAACGTCGATCAGCGTGGTGGCACCAGCCGGATCAGGCACGGTAACTGTTACACTGCGCACGCTATCGGGGAGTCTGGTCGCTGGGTCCTTCACCTACTAATTGAGTAGGAGGGGGCCGCGATGCCCCCTCCCACTCAATTGCATCTGCATTGTCATAGGAGTTGAAGATGTGTAATGGTGATCTCTTTTCTCGGAACGGCGAATGTCGGCACAATGCGACAAACGCAGTCGGCCCTCTCCGCACAAATGCGCGCCATCGCTTCCGGGGACGCGACCACAAGTCCAGCCAGCACCGATATCTCTCAACAGATGCAAAACCAGATCCTCGCTATGGGGAAAGCCTATCAGGACATCAAAACTGGCGTTTCTATGCTGTCCACTGCGGACGGGGCGCTGGGACTGATCCAGTCCTTGTTGACCAGCATGTATTCCCTCGCTACGCAGGCGGCCAACGACACCAATGTGAACATCGACCGCGCCGGCATCCAGTCCCAGATCGACCAGTACACGGCCCAGATAGACACGTTAACAAACAATACCGCATTCAATAATCTCAATCTGCTCGATGGCGTGCTGGGCCCGGTGCGCATAGTTGATGGGCCTCAACCCGGGAACAACCTAACTCTTTCGCTGCGGGCGGCTGACGCCGGATCCCTGGGCATCAGCGCTGGTGTACCGCAAGAAGCAGTGTTTACCAACGTGTCCGCTCCGGCGGGGGCGTTGGGGCCGCTGACTTTGTTGGGGGCGAATAATACAGCGAATCCGTATGGATCGCGTGGGCTCCTTGGCGGGAACTACACGGTACAGATCACCGGCATGCAGGATGCCACTCTGAACGGAACCGATATCAACAGCGCGGGGCTGGTGCCCACGCAATCCACCGCCGTGGCAACGGAGGGCAACATCGGGGCGGGGTGGACGCTCTACGATGGCACCACGTCCACGCAGATCATGGTGAAAATCCAGACAGGGACGTCACCTGGACTGGTACAGTCCATCACGTATTCGCTTGATGGCGGGAAGACCTACGTGGCGGCGACCACAGACGCATTCGGCAACTACACGCTCGGCGACACCGGCGTCACGATCCTCGCCAGCGGGATCACCACCAACTCAACGCCGAACGCCACTGATACCTACAGCATGAATCTCACTCCTGCCGCAGCCACCCTCTCCCTGGTGGGGCAGAACGGGAACACGCTCGGATCGGCTACAACAGTACGGGGCATCAGCGCAGACACTCAGAATCTGGTCATCGGCGACCCCAACACTGGGCAGGCGATCCAGGTCGGCTATAATTCAGCCGCGCTCTTCGGTCTGAGTCCGTATCTGATGCTGATCGTAAACGGGACGGCGCCTGCCGCTTCGGTGCTCAACAACAACTTTGAAATTACGTATGGCAGCGGACAATCCGCGACCGGAAGTGGAGGCACAGTGGTTTCCCCAGCCACGGTTTCCGGCGGGCTGTCCGTGATGAGCTACAACCTGGCCACCATCGCCCAGGGCAAATACGCGGCGGCGATGACCCAGGTATCGGCGGAACGGGCACAAATCGGAGCGTTCATCGATCGGCTGCAACTGGCCAATCACGATGTGCAGGCATCGGGGCAAAACCTGATCGCAGCCAGAGCACAGGTGGCGGATACCAACCTCGCCAACGCCACCACAAAAGCAGCCGCTGCCAAGGCGATGCTGAACGTGGAAACGGCGATGACCAGTTTTGCCGAAAAAACGCCACAGGCATTCCTCAAACTGTTGCTCAACGGTTGATCTGGCCGGAAGCAGCGCAAGCGGCGAGGGGGGCGTGTTTGCCGGTCAGCACTCCCCATCCCATGCCGAATCAGAGATTGCGGTACAGTGCTCCACCCGGGTTCTTGCCCGGGGAGGGGTGGGGCGTTGAGCGATAGCACGTCGTCGGTTGGCAGCGAGACTTTGAAAGGGGCATTGCGCGTTGCCGGCCGGGCTGCCGCGAAGGCCGTCTGGACGGCGGTCGCGCCCTATTTGGCGGTCCCCGCAGCCATCGTGGGAGTCTCCATGGCTCTCCTGCTGGCGATCTTGGGCGTGCTGCACGGTCCCGGTTCCACCAAGAAGGCGACCCTGCTCGCTCAGGCCCGGGGTGCGGCGTCTAGCGTGGTGGCGGTCAAGAGTTTCGACGGTGCGGAGAAGCAGTTTGAGCCAGATGCGACGCAACTCGCGGTCATTGCCTGGGATGCGCAGCAAGCCGGGCAGAATCTTGGTGTGGGTTCGGTGGCCGCGGGGATGGCCCCGCGATTCACATACGGCACCCAGCCGAGTGTTTTGCGGGTGTTGAAGGTGTCCGGGGCGCCGGTTCATCAGAGCGTTGAACAGGTTCCTGTGGTGATCTCGGCACAGACCGTGCAAGGGGATGCGCTCCTGCACTATACGGAAAGCACGCAACCATCGGCCTGCCCGGCAAAGTGGCAGGGTTTTTCCTGTGTGCGCCAGGTTCCGCAACTGGCGTCGGTTTCGTGGTCTGGCAACGACAGCCGCGAGGTGGCGCTCTTCCAGCGGTGGTTCCCAGGCCAAGACGCTCAGGACATGATCTCGATGGTGCAGTTCGAGGCGCAGCGGTGGATGGGCCTGGACGGGGTGTCATTGGCCCTGCCGATCTTCCTCGGCTACGGGCTGCGCCATGCCGTGCTGCAGTGGAGCGCTATCTTCAATCGCTATGCGACCGCGGCCGTGCCCGCTTCGCTGCTGGCGGCGGTCGCCGCTCAGGAAAGCGGGGGCAATCCCAATGCGCTATCGCCGGCCGGCGCGATGGGACTGATGCAGGTGGAGCCGGCCAACACAGGGCTACGTGCGGCCAACCTCTTCGATCCGGCAGCGAATGTGCGGGCGGGGTCCGCTTTTCTAAATGAACTGGCGAGCAGTTATGACCTGCAGCCGGGGTGCATCAACGCGCTCGTCACCCGTCCCGCCTGCCAGACAGCGCTGGCCTTGACTCTGGCAGCCTACAATGCCGGGCCGGGTAGTGTTGCCGAGTATGGCGGAGTTCCGCCGTTCTCGCAGACTGTCCTCTATATCCGCAGGGTCGAGGGGTATCTCGCGGATTTTGCTGCTGCCTGAGAACTTTGGAGCTTTTCCGCGAAGCTGTATGGAATGCGGGGCGGGCGCAAGGCGCGTGCGGCGGTGAAGACCATTCTGACGGAAACGGAGGCGAGCGCCGTTGGCAGGTAGGCGGACCGCAAGAGCGGTTTGTGCACATTTTTCTAACCAGGGGCGCAAGCGGTCCAGGCTACGGTGGCGCGGAACCGGGCCGATCCTGACAACAGACGCGGGTCACGAGGCCCCACGGCTAAAGCCGGGGGCTTGAGGGCTTAGGCCCGAGAGCCCGGAGCGATGGCCGGTTACGGACCAGGCCAATGTCCTGAGGCAGGCAGTCGATGAGGGAGTTCCGTTGCCGCCAGGTCAACAAGGACCCACCCCGGGGTGCTTCCTCAGCCCCGGGCCCTGGAACCCACCGCTGCAGACAAGCCCCGGGGCGGGCGCGAAACGGGCGATGGGAAGTGCCGGGCGGTGCAACAAGGCCGAGGGGAGCGGATCGGGTAAGCCAACCCGGTCCCGTCACAAGGCCCCGTAAGGGGCTCCCCGCAAGGGGAAGGAGGTGCGGCCATGGTCTTCGTGCTGGACAAGCGGAAGAAGCCGCTGATGCCCTGCACGGAGCGGCGTGCACGGATCCTGCTCAATCGCGGACGTGCCGTGGTGCACCGGCTGCACCCGTTCACGATCCGCCTCAAGGATCGGCAGGTGGAGGACTCTGTACTGCAGCCGGTCCGGTTGAAGTTGGACCCGGGCTCAAAACATACCGGCGCGGCCGTGCTCCGAGAGGATGGGCCCGAGAAGGGCACCATCCTGCATCTGGCCCAGATCGACCACAAGACGGATGTCCACAAGCGGATGCAGCAGCGGGCGGGATACCGGCGTCGGCGGCGGACGGCAAACCTGCGCTATCGCGCGCCACGGTTCCTGAACCGGCACCCGGAGCCCTGCGCCGGCTGTGGTCGCAATGCGCGGCACGGGAGCCGGTTCTGCCGGCCCTGCCACGCTCTGGGGCACAAGGACGAGGGCTTGAGGTCTCGGACCCGGCTGGCGCCGTCCGTGCGGTGCCGCGTGGACAACATCGAATCGTGGGTGTCCCGATATCGCCGGTGGACACCGGTCACTGCGATTTCGGTAGAGTTGCCACGCTTCGACCTACAAGCGATGGAGAACCCCGAGATCGCGGGCGTGGAGTACCAGCAGGGCACGTTGGCGGGATTCGAGGTGAGGGAGTATCTGCTTCTCAAGTTCCATCACGAATGCGCGTACTGCGGCGGGCTGTCGAAGGACGCGCTCCTGAACATCGACCACGTTGTACCGAAGGCGCAGAACGGTTCGGATCGGGTCAGCAACCTGGTCTTGGCCTGCCGCACCTGCAATGAGGCCAAGAATGATCGGACGCCAGCCGAGTGGGCGGAAAGCCTGCGTCGCTCGCGGCGGACGATTGACTTGGCACGTACTGGGCGCTGCGCCGGGGTGCAGGCCCGCGCAAAGGCACCTCTCCGGGATGCGGCCGCGGTCAACACCACCCGGTGGGCGCTCTACGGCGCGTTGGTCGGCACCGGCCTACCCGTCGAAACCGGCGCCGGCGGGCGGACGAAGTGGAACCGGACGCGGACCGGACTTCCGAAGACGCACGCGCTCGATGCGGCGTGCGTGGGAGCGGGCACACCGGGGATGCTGCGGGGGGCCGCAGTGCCCGCCTTGATCATCCACGCCACGGGGCGGGGGAAGTACCAGCGGACGAATGTCACCAAGGACGGTTTTCCACGGGGATACCTGCCACGGCGAAAGACCTTCTTTGGCTTTCGCTCCGGAGACCTGGTATTGGCGGAGGTTCCTCCTGGGCGAAAGGCGGCGGGCACTTACTGGGGCGTGGCTGCGGTACGGAAACGCGGCGTGTTTCGCGTAGGGAAGGTAGACAACGTGCCGACGGCTTGTTGCCGCTTGCTGGCAAGGTCCGATGGCTATGGGTATTCGGTAGACAACCAGACCGCCGGCGGCTCCTCCCCACGGCTGAAGCCGGGGGCCCCCGCCGCCGGATAGGATCGGTGGAAGTCCGGGCGTGCGAGCGCCCCATAGCTCGAGTTCGCCTATTGCCTACGCCACGCGAGGGGCAAATCTAGGCCGAAAGGGGCGAAAACCTGGTCGGGGCGGACGGTGTGGAACGCCGCAAAAGCGGTTTGTACACATTTTTCTAACCAGGCCGTCACATGCTTGATTCGCTCAGGGCCCAGTGGCTGGGCCTGTCCAGTCAGGTGCGGACGCTGCTGCTCATCGTTGCGCCCGTCGTGGTGTTGACGGGTGTGATGGCCGCAGTGTTCCTGGGACAAGGAAACAGGTACGTGCCCCTTTATTCCGGTCTGTCGGCCACGCAGGAGGGCGCGGTCGTCGCCAGGTTAACGGCACAGGGGGTTCCGTACCAACTTTCCGGAGGTTCGCTGATGGTTCCCCAGGGAGTGGCGCCATCCGTCCGGATGGCGTTGGCGGCGGCTGGTCTGCCGGGGCAGAGCCCACAGGGGTTGTCTGCCCTCTCCAAGTTGCCCTTCACCGCCAGCCAGACCCAGCAGCAGGCGGCGCTGCTGGCCGCGATGCAGGGGGAGATGGAGCAGTCCATCAACACCCTGCAGGGGGTGAATTCGTCAGCGGTCCGAATTGTGCTAGGACAACAGAGCCCTTATCTGGGGCAATCGGTTCCGGCAACCGCCAGCGTGGTGTTGACGCTGGCACCGGGGGTCCAGTTGACCAAGCAGCAGGTCGGGGCCATTCAGAGCCTTGTGGCCTTCGGGGTCCCAGGGCTCTTGCCGTCCAAGGTGGCCGTGGTGGACCAATACGGTAATCTGCTTAGCCAGGGGCAGGGGTTGGCCGGATCCACCGGGGGTGTGCTGCCGAAAGCCACCTTGGCAGAACAGCAGTATGACACCACGCTCGGACAGCAACTGCAGCAGATGCTGGATCGTGTATACGGAGCCGGGAACGCCGTGGTCCAAGTGGCGTCCGTCCTGAACATGAACAAGGTGTCTTCAACGCGGAAGGCGGTCACCGCTCCAATTGCCACGTCAGTGAAGACTCTCAAGGAGACCTGGTCCGGAACGGCGCCGGGGGTGGCCGGGGTGCCCGGGGCCACGACGAACACGCCGACGTATGGGGTGCCCGCAGTCGCTGCGGGCGCGGCGGGGAACGGCACACTGAGCGATACCGCCACCGGCTATGCATCCACCACGACTACCACAAAGACGGTCACCGTCCCGGGCGCCGTGACGTCGCTCAGTGTTTCGGTGGCGCTCAACGCCAAACTGACCGCGGCGCAGCAGACCCAGGTGCGAACGCTCGTGTTGTCCGCCCTCGCCCTGCCGGCGGCCACCGTGACGGTGCTGGCCACGCCTTTTGCCAAGGTTCCTGTGCCCGCTGTGGTGGGGAAGCGCTTGCTCAACCGGACCGAGATGATCGTCGGCGGTGCGATGCTGGCCGTAATCCTGCTGCTCCTCCTTCTGTTACTGCGGCGGCGGAAACCGGATTCAGTGGATGCGCCGGCCTCCGGTGGTATGCCGTTGCTGCCGGCAGAAGTGCGGCAAGAGAGCAACGACCTACTGGAAAAGGTCAGGGACGGTTCGAACGCCGACTTGGCCGCCATCGTCAACTCCTGGATGGAGCAGTCGGACAGACCTGCCAATGGTCGGTAGGGAGTGGTTCGCAGGTGGAGTTTGGGGTCAGGAAGGCGGCCATGCTGATGATCGCTCTGCGTCCCGAGAAGGCCAGTGCGGTTATGGCCATGCTCAGACCAGAGGTGGTCGAACCGATCTCCGCGGCGGTGTCCCGGATGTCAGAGGTCGGAGCCAAGGAGGTGCAGCAGGTCCTGGATGAAGCCAACACCATGTTGGAGGCGAGGAAGCACATCTTCGCCGGCGGTGTCGATGTGGCTCGGACTTTGCTGCAGAAGGCATTCGGGGTGCCGAAAGCCGAGGAGATGCTGCGGCGGTTGCGGGAGACGATGATAGAGCACCCGTTTACTTTCGCCCGGTCCCTGGATGTATCCCAGATTTGGCCCCACCTGCGCCAAGAGAGTCCGCAGACAATCGCTTTGGTCGCCGCGTTTCTCTCCTCTGAACAAGCCGCATCTCTCCTGCAGATGCTCCCGCCGGAGGTTCGCGGTGACGTCGGGTTGAGGTTGGCACACTTCGGCCGAGAGCGTAGGCAGGTTCGGCCAGAAGCGATTGAGGAGGTGGCCTCCATGCTGCGGAGCCGCGTGAAGGCCACCGAACAGCAGGACACCGCAGTGGTTGGTGGCACCGATGCGGTCGCGGCTATCGTCACACGACTGCCGCGCAGCGCGGAGGAAGACATAATGGAGTGGATCCGCCGGGATGACCCGGAGCTTCACAAGGAGATTTCGAAGAAGACCTTTACGTTTCCCGACCTGGCGATGCTGCCCACCAAGATGCTGCAGATAGTAATGGCTGAAATCAGTTCGCCGGAGAATATCGCGACGGCGCTCAAGACGGCGACGGCGGAGGAGAAGGCCAGTATCTATAAGGCGCTCAGCAAAGACAAGCGGGACATGGTGGAAGAGTCGCTGAGCCTGATGGACAAGAAGCCGTTGCGTGAAGTCGAGGATGCTCAGCTCAAGATCGTGGCCATTGCCAGAAGGTTGGAGTCCGAGGGACGGATTTCACTTGGTCGCGGGGAGGGTGAAGCCCTTGTCTGAGCGGTTCCAATGGCCGGTATACGCGGCGCAGGCTCTGGACGAACTGCCGAGCCCGGTTGAACAACAGGAACAGGACGCCATCGTCGAGGCCGCGGAGATCTTGGAATCGGCTCGGCGGGAGTCCCAGCACCTGGTGGCCGAGGCCCGCGGAGAGGTCGAGAGGGCGCGGGCGGAACGGAAGCGGGTTCTGCAGCACACCAGACACCGGGGAGCGCAGTACCTGGAAAGTGCCCGCCGGTCGGCGCGCGAGGAACGGGGCCGGATCCTATCCGGGCTCGAAGATGACGTCGCGGCCTGCGTGCGGCGAGCAATTGAACTGGCCCTGGGGCGAGAGCCGGCCACCAGCGACGATGAGCTGCGAAAAATCGTGCGGCGGCTGCTCGCCGAAGCCGGGGAAGGGGCAGTGGCGTACGTGTCGACTGGCCGTGGCGCAACCGCGGGCTGTCCGGAGGATCCGGGGCTGGCTCCGGACGGGGTGCGGGTGGTGCGGGCAGACGGCGCGGAGTGGAGCACAACTCCTGCCAGTCGGTTCTCACAGGTGCAAAATGCGCTTAAAGAACTGGGGGCCTGAGTGTGCAACTGAAGCCTCACGTGTTCAGTGCTTCGACCACCGTGGATCCGGAGATTCTGCGCACACTGCGCGTGTTGCATGAGGAGCAGGCGCGGCTAACCCTGCAGTCGGTTACCGCCCTGCTGGGTGGTGTCGAACTGGTGCGGTCGGAGCTTATGGGCATCGAGCAGCGCATCTACGGCGAGGTGCCCACCAGCGAGAATTGGCTACGGGTCAACGTCCACGCGGAGTCTCTCTCGTCCACGGTCGTCTGGATTTTGTCCGTGCCCTTCATCCGCGCTTTTGCCCAGGTGTTGCAGGGCGGGGACGGGCACCCGCCGCAGGGAGAGTTGACCGAGGTGGATTTGGGGTTGGCCAGGCGCCTTCTGGAGCGGCTGGTGGATAGTTGGAGCCGGGCCTGGGCCCCTCTGCTGAAAGTGAACGCTCTGGTTCCGGATCGCATCTCGACGGGGGTGGTATTTGGAGACATCGGGATCGAACCGCACACCACCATCCTGGAGATCAGGTATCGCCTGCAGGGGGCGGACTGGCCTGAGCCCGGCATGGATGAGTTCTCTTTGTGTCTTCCGTTGGGAATAATGGAAAACCGCGCCAAGGTGTTCCGGCGCGAGAACCAGCGGGCGGGTCGGCGGCATCCGGAAGAGGACGGCTGGCACCCTGAGGTGTGGCCCTTTATCCCGGTGGAGATGACATTCCGGCTGCGTTCGAAGCCGGTTCCGTTGCAGTACCTGTTGACCCTGCGGGCCGGAGACAACATCCCCCTCGCTGGGTCACCGACCGAGAGCGAGATTTGGGCCGGCGGGCGGCTGATCGCGTGGGCAGAGGAGATTGCCCAGGATGAACGCGGTATCAGGGTGGCGAAGAAAATTGTTCCGGCCAGAGGTGTGGAAATGGCTGATGAGCCGCAGCACGGGATCGGAGTGGACAAGGTCATGCTTGAGGTGACTGGTGTGCTCGGCAGCGCGAAGCGCAGCGTGGAGGATCTCAAGAAGCTGGAGCCGGATGCCGTCATTCTGCTGAATACCAGGGCCAACGACCCGATCCTGGTTGCTGTGGAGGGCGTGCCTGTCGGTGAGGCGGAGGTCTACACAACTGACGAGGGCCTATTTGCGCTCCGGATCACGCGAGTCCTTTCGGCTTCTGAGGTCACCGAACGCTCCCAGAAGGCTGGCGTCGGGGCATGACCGGGGCGGAATTGGCGGCCAGGGCCAGCGCACGGCTGCAGCGCTGCCTCGCCGTGCTGAACTCAGTGGACGGTATCGAACGCAGGGGACGTCTGGTGAGAGTGACCGGTGGTCTTCTGACCTCCGCTGGTCCTACGGTGGGGCAGGGCCAGTGGTGCCGAGTGGGAGACGACGCTTTGGCGGAAGTGGTGGGGTTCCGGGATGGCCTGACGCTGCTGGCTCCCCTAGAGAACGGCCAGCGATACGCGCCCGGGCAGGTTGTGGAGGCCCTTGGGCGCGACGGATGGGTTTGGTGTGGGCCGGGGATGCTCGGCCGCGTGCTCAACGAGTTCGGTGCCCCCGTGGACGGGGAACCGATGTGGTCGGCCAGCGTGGTGCGCCACTTGGGCCATGCGGCCCCAATGCCGCTGCAGAGGCCGGCAATCGTCGAGCCGCTGCCCACCGGGGTCCGCGCAATCGACGCCCTGTGCACGTTGGGGCGGGGGCAGCGGGTCGGACTCTTCGCGGGCAGCGGGGTGGGAAAGTCCACGCTGCTCGGCATGGCCGCGCGTGGGACGGATGCGGACGTGGTAGTGTGCTGCCTGATTGGAGAAAGGGGGCGGGAGGTCGGGGAGTATCTCGAGATCCTGCGGTCAGCCCTCGACAGGACGGTCGTGGTAGCCACGACGTCTGACCGGCCCCCCATCTGCCGGGCGCGTTGCGCGGATACGGCAATGACAATCGCCGAGTATTTCCGCGAGCAGGGCAAGAACGTACTCCTGCTTATGGATTCCCTGACCCGCTACTGCCAGGCGTTGAGGGAGATCGGCTTGGCTGCGGGGGAGTCGCCAGCGGCGCGGGGATACCCGCCCTCAGTCTTCTCCTCGCTGCCCCAACTCTTGGAGCGGGCGGGAAGGACGGAATCCGGTAGCATCACACTCATCGCGACGGTACTCGTGGACGGGGACGACATGGACGAGCCAGTGGCCGACGCGGCACGTGGCCTGCTCGACGGGCATATCATCCTGTCGCGGCGGATGGCGGAACGCGGGCAATATCCTCCGGTGGATGTTCCCGCCTCGGTGAGCCGGCTGATGCCTGCGGTAACCAATCGGGATGTGCAGCAGGCGGCGAGGGCAGGCCGGGCCGCGCTGTCCCGCGCGGAGGAGACCGCGGATCTCATCGCCATGGGGGCCTACCGGCGGGGTGCGGATCCGAACCTGGATGCCGCGCTGGATATCTCGGGCCGCCTGCGGGCGTGGCTCTGCCAGGCTCCGGAGGAGTTCTCGTCCTGGGGGGACACGATGTCCGAACTGCTCACGGCTGTTTCAGGTTAGGGAGTGATCGTTGGGCGGTGCCCCTGCGGTCCATAGTCGGCGCGGGGGCGGGGGGGGTGCGGTGTGCAGGCGACGATGGCGGCGCTGCGGCGGGTACGGAGAGTGGAGTTGATGATGGCCAGGGCTGAGGCGCACCGGGCCGGGGTGGATGCCAGCCTGGCTCAGGCCGAGGTGGCGAGATCCGGGGCCGTCATGGCGGCGCTGGACCGGCAGACCGCAGACTCCGTCGCCGGACGTCAAGCCCTGGCGACTGACCAGCTAAACGGTCGGCGCGCGGTGGCTGAGGCGCAGGCGCGTTCCGAAACCGCTGCGGGCCGCTTCAGGGATTCGATGCGGCAGGCGGTCCAGGCGCAGAGAACACTTGAAGCCGTTGAGGCACGGCTGCGTGCAGAGCGGCGCCATGAAACGGCGCAAAAACTAGCCCGCGATTTGAGGGAGGTGCTTGTTTTTGATTTCGGTTCTGGATGGGGCCAGAACCAAGATTCCTTCTCCGGGTGACCCCAAGGGAAAGGATTCTGATGCGTTCTCTCTCCTTCTGGCACAGGGGGACAGCATCACCACCGGCTCCAAGGCCAAGACGCAGGCGCGTGCGGGTGTGATGGCGGTGCCCGGCCACCTGCCCGTGGGAGTCTCGTCGCCGGTGACGACCAGCCCGGCCCGACCCGTCGATGTGTACCAGGCCCACACCGTATCACCCACCCGCGGGGGCTGGTCCGCAGCGTCTGCTCTGGTGACCAGCGCTCCTGCCCCGGTTCCAGCCGAGACATCACCGCTGGTAGCGACCCGGACCACTGCCGAATTTGTTTCTTTGGCACCTCCTGTTCTCCCGGTGCATGGTGGGACACCTGAGGGCGGCGCCATACGGCCAAAGGCGGTGGCGAAACGGGCCACCACCATACGGCCGGTCTCCGGAAATTTCGGTGTCCCGACCACGGGGACCGATCATGTGTCGGTGGCCACCACGGACCCGCGACCCGAAACGGCCAAATCGACGCGCTCCGCACCGGTTCCAACCCGATCCGAGCCATTGCATGTCAGACCTGGCAGTGAGGTTCATACCGGAACCGGGGGTGCGCCAGTGTCTCCTGCTACGTCCCGCAGCCAGGATCTGCCGCCAGTGGCATCCGTGCGCGGCCCGGCCCGCAGGACGGCTAAGGCCGGTTCGGCCACGCCCGACAGTCCAGCCGGCGGACCGGGTTATGTCGCAACGCCCGTTCCCTCGGCGGCCGCGCCCCCTGTTCCGCTGGCCGCCTCACCCGCCGGGCCGGTTACCACGCCTGGGCCTGCGGTGCCGGTCGTGGGGCGGTCTCCGGTCCTACCGGCCGCGACACATGCGACCGTCCTGATGCCGGGTGGCCCCGTTCGGCTGGGGGTCGCGGGGACCGCGATACGGGTGGTGGCGCCGCAAGGGGTGTCACCCCAGGCAGAGGGGATCCCTGCCGCGATGACCGCGGTCGGATTCACACGGACAGAACTCAGGTTGGGAGGTGGGGAACCGAGTGGTGGCGGCGGCGATTACGGGGGCGACAACGCCCGCCAGCAACAGCAGCGCGACGCTCAGCGCGATAACTAGCGGCACGAGCCAGCAGTTTATGCAGCTCCTTGTGGCCCAGATGCAGTACCAGGACCCGATGCAGCCGATGTCCTCCACCCAGATGATGACCCAGCTCGTGCAACTGGAGTCCCTGCAGGCCCTGCTGGCCATCCAGAAGGAGTTGGCCGGAGGCGCGACCGGCACCGTGTCGGGTGGCTCGGCGGGGAGCAGCGCGCCGAGCAGCCCATCCGGAGGTACAGGCCCGACGTCCGGGGGTGGTACGGCAGCCACTTCCGCGGCGAAAGCATACAGCGCGGTGGCGAAGCCCTGAAACGGAACCAGCAATTGGAGGGACAAGAGCGGATGGGCGGCGCCATGAACGCAGCCGCGACGGGAATGCACGTGACAGAGACGGAACTGCAGTTGGTCGGCGACAACCTGGCCAACATGCAGTCCGTCGGTTTCAAGGAGACGTCAGGCATCTTCGGGGAAATCTACGCCCAGACGGTGACCGGTGCCGCGGCTGCCGCGAACGGCAGGGGAGGCGTCAACCCGATCACCATGGGGGCCGGGGCGACGCTCCTCGGGGAGCAGATCAACCAGAACCAGGGGGCCATCACGCCGGATGGCAACCCGACCAACATGGCTATCAACGGGGCCGGCTTCTTCGTCCTGGACAGCGGCGGCGGAGGGCAGGTCTATACTCGGAACGGAGCGTGCACGCTGAAAGCCGGCGGGCACTTGGCGGCTTCGAACGGCATGTACGTCATGGGGTATAACGCGACCAATGGCGTACTGCCGGCATCAGGGTCCCAGGTATTGCAGGACCTGCAGATTCCGATGAACGCCCAAGGGGTGCCAGCGGCAACGCAGAAGGCGAGTTGGACGGGAAACCTAGACCCGAACCGGACCACGCCATACACGGACACCGGCACCGTCTTCGATGCCCAGGGGAATGCCATCCAGATGCAGGTGAAGTTCACGCCGACAGGGTCGAATACCTGGTCCTGGACGGTTACGGGGCCTACGGGCGCCACCGGGTCTGGAACGGTCACCTTTACCTCGGCCGGTGCCTACAGCGCGTCCACCGGTGGCCCAATCAGCGTTCCGGGTGTCGGCGGGTCCCCGTCGCTGTCGATCACGCCAACCTTGACCGGCCTGACCCAATTCGCCACGAGCACCTCCGCGGTGATGAGCAGCCAGGATGGATATCCGGCGGGCCAGCCGAAGTCCCTGAGCGTATCGTCCAACGGGGTTGTGGCGATTTCTTACAACAACGGCCAGACTATGACGGTCGGACAGGTGGCTATGGCCGGGTTCGCTAATGCGTCCGGTCTGCAGGGCGGTTCGCAGGGCATCTTCAAGCAGAGCCCGGCCTCGGGCATTGCCAGCATCGGGGTCGCGAATTCTGGTGGCCGCGGCGCTATCTCCCCAGATAGCCTTGAGGGGTCGAACGTCTCTCTGACGCAGCAGTTCGTGACGATGATCCAGGCGCAGCACGCGTTCGAGGCAGATTCGCAGGTGCTCAACGCCCAGGGCCTCATGGACACGTCCCTCGGGCAGGTGCAGGTCTGATGCGCAAGCTGGCGGTTGTGTGCCTCGCCGCGAGCATTCTGCTGGGCGGCTGCGGTCTGTTCGGGCACGCGAAGCCTGTGGTACCGCCGAGCCTCACGGAGACCCTGAACAGCATGGTGACCAATCTGGCATCGGCCGGGCAGTACCTTGATGCCGACTTCACGTTCCAGTTCCAGGGAACCGCTGCCCAGTGGACGCAGGATCTGCCGAAGGTGCAGGCTGCGGTGGTCGGAGCGATGCGGGGCGAGACTGGCAACGTCCTGTCCGGTTCGGCGGGGCAGCAGATCCTCGCTCAGGCTGTGCAGAACTCTCTATTCGCGGCCCATGTCGATGTCACGCGTGTCTACGTTACCAAGATGGTGGTCGACTAACTTCGACCCGAAGGTGCGCGGCCGGGAGAACGCTCTCCCGGCCCATTTTCTTTTTTGCGGTACAGTGCCCGTCCAGGGGGGGGCGTGAGAGCCGGTTGGTCGGCGTCGTGGTGATTTGCGCCGCGCTGCTGGCCCTGGCGTGGGGGCTCCGCCGCCGCCAGCGGGCGGGGGCCGTGTCACTGGGCCGGGGGGTGTGGATCCACCTAGTCGAGGACGGCGCGGAGACGGTTGTGCTCGGGGTCTCCCCACTTGGCGTGGTGTCCCACCTGGGAACGGTTCCCTCCGGCTCAGCGCTGAAGCCTGTCCACTGCAGGGTGCGCCACCTCAGCGCCGCCGCAGTCGTGGCGGAAGTCCGGCTGGGCGAGTGGTCGATGTTTTGCGCGGTGGGCAGGAACGGCGAGGTCAAGGCTCTGCGCCCACTCGCCCCGGAGAGGAGGGAAACAGCCTGACGCTGACCCTGGGAACCAGTACCCATGTGGCGACGACGGTGCAGATTCTCCTCGCCCTCACGGTGCTGGCCGTCGCGCCGGCGATTCTGCTCCTGATGACGTCCTTTTTGCGCATCGTGGTAGTGTTCGGCTTCCTGCAGAACGCCCTCGCGGTGGGGAGCGCCCTACCGTCCCTCGTCCTGAGCGGCCTGGCGCTGTTTTTGACGGGTATCGTCATGGCGCCGGTGATCCACCAGATTTACATCTCGGCGTATCTACCCATGTCGCACGGGACAATCGGGCTGGATGCGGCCTTGGCGGCAGCGGAAGCGCCGCTGCGGGCCTGGATGGAGGTCCAGGTAAACCCGAAGGATGTGCTGCTGTTCGAGAAGTTGCGGCACCTCTCGCCCATGCCGGTAGCCAAGGTGCCGTTCTTCGTGCTCGTGCCGGGCTTCGTGATCAGTGAACTGACCGAAGCCTTCCGCATGGGGGTCCTCATCTTTGCCCCGTTCGTCATGGTGGATCTGGCCGTTCAGTCGATTCTCCTCTCGGCCGGCATGATGATGCTGCCCCCGACACTGGTCAGCTTGCCCGTGAAACTGCTCCTGTTCCTGGCGGCCGGCGGCTGGCCGCTCATTGTCGGCTCGCTGGTGAAGAGTTTCCACTGAAAGGCGGGGGGGGCGTGAGCCCGGGGACGTTGGCGGATGTGATCCGGGGCGTCGGATTGTCCGTGCTCGCCTTGGCGGGACCCGCCCTGGTGGTCGCGGCCATGGTGGGAGGGGTGGTCGGGCTCCTCCAAGGGGTCTTCAATGTCCAGGAGCAGGCCATCGGCTTCCTGTTCAAGATCGTGGTGCTGCTGGCGCTGCTGGCCCTCACCGCGGGATGGTCCTTCGGGTACGCCGCCCACTGGGCCCACGGGGTGTTTACGTCATTGTGACCATCCACATCAATCTTGTGACTGTAACCGTGTTCGCACTCGTCCTGGCACGGGTCGGTGGCGTGTTCGCCTTCTTCCCCGGGCTCGGCGGGCAGGGGATCCCGCCTGTGGTTCGGGCGGGGATAGCCGCGGCGGTGGCTTGGGGGATCATGCCGCAGGGGGTGCGGCATCTTCCACACACCTCCCTGGGGCTGGTCGCGGCGGCACTGTTGAATCTATGCGTCGGTGCGGCACTCTCGTACGGGGCACGGGTGCTGTATTCGGCGGCGATGCTCGCAGGTGAGACGATCGGCATCGTCAGCGGCGTGTCGGCGGCTGAGGCCGTGTCGCCGTTGGCCGTGCCGGTCCCGGTGGTGGGCAACTTGTTCACGGTGGGCACCCTGGCGCTCTTCTTCGGCAGCGGTGCGGCCGGGCTGATGGTGCTCTCCCTCGCGCGCAGTTTCATCGTCTGGCCGGTGTCCGGGTTGTCCATCGTGATGCCGGGGCCGGCGACCGTGCTCGGCTGGCTGGTGGAATCCATGACCGTGGCGCTCGGGATCGCCGCCCCGCTGGTCGCGGTGCAGTTGGTCCTGTTGGCGGGTTTCGGCCTGGTCGGGCGCGCCCTGCCGCAGATGAACCTTCTCCTGACCGGGATTCCGGTCCAGCTGCTGTTATTCGCTATCCTGCTGGCGGTGGCGGCGGGGCCAATCGCCGGGGCGCTGGGCGGCATCGTCAATCTGGCGATTCGGGCGGTCGGGGGGTAGGCATGCCGGGGGAGAAGGTCCAGCCCGCGAGTCCCCGGCGCCGGCAAAAGGCGCAGGAGGAAGGGCAGCGTCAGGGGGCGACAACACTGCCCGGCGTCCTGGGCCTCCTGTGTGCGGTGCTGGCGCTCGGCGCCAGCGGGGCCGGGGCGGCACGAGCAGTGGAGGTGTTCGCGGCAGAGTCGTGGTCGGGCAGCCTGTCCCTTTCCTCGGCGGTCCGGGCACTGCGGGGCGCCATTCTGCCGGTCGTGCTCGCGGCGGGCCTCGTGCCGCTGGCTGTGGCCGTAATCCTGTCGGTGCGGACCCTCTCCTTGCGGGCATCGGCCCCACGATTCCAGATGCTGCTTCCGACCAACAGCATTGCCCAGACTTTCTCCAGGGACGCGATGGCGACCATGCTCCGAGGTATTCTGGCCGCCCTGTTGGTCGCGCTGGCGGTGCTTCCCCCGGTCGTGGGCTTGGTCAGGGCGAGCCCTGCCCTGATCGGCAATCCAGAAGCAGCGACGAGTCTTGCCATGCGGGACATTTTCGACGCCCTGCTCCGCGGCGCGGTCGCCATGCTGGGCGTGTCGGTGATCGAGTGGCTGTTCCGGCGCTGGTCCTATGAGCAGCAGATCCGGATGACCACCCAGGAGGTGCGGGACGAGCGAAAGGAGTTGGAGGGGGACCCGATGGTGCGGGTCCGCCGGCGGAGGATGCACCGGGACCTGATCCAGCGCCGGCAGTTGCTTGATGTGCCAAAGGCGACCACGGTGATTGCCAATCCGGAACATTTCGCGATCGCCATCCGGTACCGGGACGGGCAGGACATCGCGCCGGTCGTCCTCGCCATGGGCCGTGACGCGTTCGCGATACGGATCCGGGAGGTGGCTTTCTCCTTCGGTGTGCCGATCCTCGAGGATCCACCGTTGGCACGGACCATGTACCCGCTCTGCAAGGTTGGCCGTCCCATCCCGGAGACGCTCTACCGCGCCGTGGCCGCGGTGATCCGCTGGGCCGAGACGGTACGGTGACGACTCCGCCGCCTGAAGGCGGCAGCCCTCTCGCACGTTTCATGTAGGTCGGAGGTGTTGTGGTGCGAAACTGGAGCCGGGACGCGATGATGGGACTGGGAGCCGTGGCGCTGGTCGCGGTGCTGCTCGCTCCACTGCCGCCGGTGATCTTGGCCCTTTTGCAAACGGCTAACCTGGCAACGGCGCTGGTGGTGCTGCTCGCCACCATTTACGCGCGTGACGTCCTGGAGATGAGCGTCTTCCCCTCCCTGCTGTTGGCTACGACGCTCTTCAGGCTCACGCTCAACGTGGCGGCCACCCGCATGATCCTGCTCAAGGGGAACGCCGGCCAGGTCATCGCCGCTTTTGGGCACTTCTTGATGGGCTCTGACCCCATCGTCGGGTTTGTGACCTTCGTCATACTCATCATTGTCCAGTTCGTGGTGATCACCAAGGGCTCGGAACGGGTTGCGGAGGTGGCGGCGAGGTTCACCCTCGATGCTATGCCGGGCAAGCAGATGAGCATCGACGCGGACCTGAACGCCGGCCTGATCCGGGACACGGAGGCCAAGGAACGCCGGAGGACCATTGAACAGGAAGCGGACTTCTACGGCGCGATGGATGGGGCGAGCAAGTTCGTTCGGGGGGATGCGATCGCCGGTATCCTGATCGTCGCGGCCAACATGGTGGGCGGCTTCCTCATCGGATACTTCGGACATCATCTGACCGCGGGGCAGGCCCTGCACCAATACGCCCTGTTGGCGGTCGGGGACGGGCTCGTCACCCAGGTGCCCGCCCTGCTGCTGTCTGTCGCCGCAGGTGTGATGGTGACCCGCTCCGGCGATGCCGACAACATCACCATCGCCATCCGCGAGCAGGTTTTGGGTAACACGCGCGTGGTGTTCGCGGTGGGAACAAGCCTCCTCGTCCTCGGCGTGATACCGGGCCTGCCCCACATACCGTTCATCGTCCTCGGTCTGGCGCTCTGTGGCTGGACTTGGTATTCGGACCGGGTGGACCGGCGCCGTGCCGCACGGGTGGCGATTGAGCAGGCAGCGGCCCGGCAGGAGGAACGCAAGCGCGTGGAGGTCGTGGTCGAGGAGCCCCCACTGCTCTGCCTGCGGTACGGGGTCAGCCTCGGCACCATCGTCAGCGGGGCCCTGCCCAGCCGGATCCGCATGGCGCGCTCGAATGTGGCGAAGCAGCTTGGGCTTCTGTTGCCCGATCCAGTTATAGACTTGGACCCGGGGTTGGGACCACAGGACTACGCGGTGGATATCCGGGGGGTGGAGGTTGCCACCGGGTCCGTGCGCATCGGGCAACTGCTCATTCTGGCCCAGAGCCCGGACGCGGAAAAGATCCCGGGGGTGGAGGTACTCGATCCGGCCTTCGGGGTTCCAGCGACCTGGATCCCCCAGACGGACCGGAAGAGGGCCGCCAGCGCCGGGTACGCGGTGGTTGAGCCGGCCGACGTGCTGGCCACGCACTTTCAGGAAGTCTGTGCGCAGCGCGCCGGTGACCTGCTCGACCGGGCAGGATGCAAGACGCTACTCGAACAGGTCCGCCAAAGGTCGCCCGGTCTGGTGGACGACCTGGTGCCCAAGACCATCGCCATCTGGCAGGTGCAGCGGGTGCTGCAGGGGCTGCTCGCCGAGAGGGTGTCCATCCGGAACCTGTCCCGCATTCTCGAGTCCATTTCGGAAGTGGCGGCGGGCGATATCGGCGCCGTGGTGGAGCACGTCCGGCGGGCCCTGGCCCCGGAGATCACGCGTGATGCCAGAACGATGGCCCTGGACGACGAGGGACGCCTGCGCGTGATCATCCCTGCTCCCGCCCTCGAGGAGTTGATGGCCAGGGTTGCGGCGGGGGAACAGGTTCCTGGTTTCTTCACCGGGCTGCGCGCCAATCTGGCCTCAGCCATCACCAATGCGATGTCCCAGGGGGCGGCGGCGGTTGTGCTTACCCACCCATCCGTGAGGGTACTGATGGGTCAGGTGGTCCACAAGGTGTGGCCGAAGATCATGGTCGTGAGCACGGACGAGCTGATGGGCAACGTCCAGACCGTGGTGGCCTCCCAGATTCTGATGCCGGTCACACCGGTTGGTGAGGCGGTGTGAAGACGAAGGCCGAGTTTGAGGCGGAACTTGACGAAAACGCCGAGTGGATTCGCGGTCTGGCTCAGCATTACGCGCGTTGTTCCGTTCTTTCTGAGGACTCGCTCTACAACGAGGGAGTCCGCGCCCTCTGGGAATCGTGGCAGGCCTTCGACCCGGGGAAATGCACCAGGCTGAAGACCTACGCCTGGAAGCATGTCGAGGGGGTCATGAAGGAAGCGCTGCAGAACGAGAACCGCGTATGGTGGGCGGGGGACCGGTACGGGGCCGTGGTAGCCCTAGACGCCGATGAGCTCCAGGAAGATAATCTGTCGCTGGCGGATCTGATGGTGGATGGCAGGAACCTGACTGACGCGGAAGAGGTGGAACTGCATCTCAGCCTGACCAGGGCCATTTCCGCCCTGCCGATGCGGTCACAGACCGTTCTTTCCCTTCGGTTTGTAGAGGACCTGTCGCTGATACAGATCGCGCAGGTAATGGGCATATGTCAGTCGCAGGTGTGGGCCCTGCTCCGGCGTACCCTTGTGCAATTGCGGGCGGCTCTGTGCGATCAACCGAGCCGCCAACGGCGGGAGCTTCGCCGCTTGATTTGATTTTTGGTCACGACACCCCACGGCTCAAGCCGGGGGATGCCGGCGTCGCATGATACGGTGAAAAAAACGGCCGGAATGCCGGATACAGAGAGTGGATGTCACGACGCCCCACGACTGAAGCCGGGGGATGCCGGACGGGGGGCCGGTGAAGGCTTCCCACGACATACTGCCGCCTGCTGTTCCGAGGCGGCGGTTACAGTTTCCGAATCGAGAAGGGAGGGAGCGGCGCATCCTCCCCAGGCATAAATGCCGGGGCTTCCGGCGCCGCGTGATTTGGTGAATGTCGGCGGGGTTGGAGCGGGCGGAATCGAATCGGCTGGGCAACGGCTGGTACGGGCGACCACACCGCCTGGGAGTGTTCAGGTCTCACAAACCAGGGTGCAAAAACTCACGGACGAGGTGGCGTCCGGCCTGTACCAGCCGACCCCGCACCAGATTGCGGCGGCGATTATCGCCGCTGCGCGTAAAAGGAGTAATGCATGAGCAGTCTGTTTGGCAACCTGGCTATCGCCAGCAGCGCGCTTTCGGCCAATCGTCAGGGCATGTCCGCGGTGGGGTCCGACGTGGCTAACGCCGCGACCCCAGGGTATCACCAGGAGGTCACCGCCTTTCTGCCCAACGCCCAGGGCGGCGTGACGGCGTCAAACACGCGGGTCAGCGACCCGCCGGCTGCACAGGCGATCCTCTCTGCCCTCGGGACCAACGGTGGAGCCACTGGGCAGTACCAACTTCTCTCTGTAGCCCAAAGCATCTTCCCCGGCGCTCAGTCCGGGGGGATCCAGGGGGCCCTGGACCAGTTCTGGTCGGCGTGGCAGAGTCTCGCCAACGATCCGACGAGCCTCCCGGCCCGCAACCAGGTGTTGACGCAGGCCGGCGTCGTTTCGGCGCAATTCAATAGCATCTCCCAGGCCCTCGGTCAACTCGTGCAGCAGGCGCAGGGGCAGCAGGCGACCCAGGTGGCACAGGTCAACTCAATCCTCAAGCAACTTGGCCAACTCAACCAGCAGATTGGGGCTTCCCCCGCTGGCTCAGGGCGGGACGCGCTGGAAAACAAGCAGTCCAACCTGCTGCAGACGCTCGGTGGGCTTGTGGGGGTGCAGGGATTGCGCCAGGCGAACGGAACGCTGGCGCTGTGGAACGGCGGCGAGGAGATCGTCTCGGGCAACGGGACTACCGACACCCTGGCGATCCCTTCCGGTAGTGCGCCCATGTGGTCCAGCGGGGTGGCGGCCACAGGCGGCGCGGTGGGCGGGGTGAACACCGCCCGGAGTCAGATTTCCGGGTACGTGGCTGAGCTCAATGCCCTCGCGAATTCCGTGATCAGCGGGGTGAACACCGCGCAAATTGCGGGCTTCGATCTCGCCGGTCACGCCGGACTTCCGCTCTTCATCGGAGCGTCGGCGGCGACGATGGGGGTCAATTCGGCGGTCGGCGCCAACCAGTTGGCCGCTTCGTCCAGTGGGGCCGAGGGTGACGGGTCCAACGCCCAGACGATCGCCGACCTTGGTGGGGCCGGCGTGGGGTCCATCGCACAGCAGATTGCCAGCACGACATCCCAGATTGGCGCGGACGTGGCGCAGGCGCAGAGTGATCAAACGGCCAGCGCACAGGGTCTGGCGAATCTGCAGAAGGCCGGAGCCGCGATCTGGGGGGTCAACACAGACCAGGCGGGCATCCTCATGGTCGAGGAACAACGGGCCTACCAGGCGGCCGCCACCTACACCCAGGCCCTCAGCCAGATGATGCAAACACTTGTGCAACTCTGAAATGGAAGGGGGCGGCAGACTTGCAGACGATGCAGGCGGCGGCCGCTGGTTTCCTGACGGACATCGCGCAGGCACAAAACTCATTTTTGAGTGCGGCCGGGCAAATGGCCTCAGGCCTGCGCTATACGCAGCCGTCTCAGGACCCGGCTGGCGCGGGGACCGCGGTCATCCTGGACGCCCAGAGCCAGCAGGAGAGCCGCTGGCGGGCGTCGGCGAAAAGCGCCGCAGCATGGGCATCGGCGACTGGCACATCTCTGCAGCAGGCGATCAACGTTATGCAGCAGGTGCGCAGCAACGCCATGCAGGCCGCCAACGGATCGCTCAACGCCAACGAATTGACGGACCTCGGGAGC